>NZ_DAIQNN010000105.1:0-8168 GCF_036788415.1 Rubrimonas sp.
TGCGGGGGCGATGCTCGGCGACGGCTGGTATGCGCCGCCTCTCGGGGCCCGGTCGGTCGGGTTGCTCCCATGGACCGAGGACGCTTTGGTCAACTACCTCCTCGACGGCTGGGACGGCGATCACGGCGTCGCCGCCGGCCCGATGACCGCGGTCGTCGACAATCTCGCCGTGATCGACGAGGACGACGCCTACGCCATGGCGGCCTATCTGCTGGCGGCGGGCGGAGGCGGCGCCGGGCCTGCCGAGGATGCGCGCGCCTCGGCTCGCGCGCGGGAGCTGTCCGGACAGACGCCCGCGGCCGCGGAGCGAGACCTGTATCGCAGCGATCCCGCGCTGCTGGAAGGGCTGGAGATCTTCGCCGCGCGCTGCGCCAACTGCCATCGTCAGGGCTCCGACACGACGCCACTGGCCGTGACGGCGGCGCTGCGCGCCGACAACCCTGCAAACGTTGTCGCCGTCGTCCGGCATGGCGTCCGACCGCCGCAAGGGGCCCCGACGAAAACGATGCCGGCCTTTCCGGCGCTGGATGACCGTGAGATGCGAAATCTCCTGCGCTTCATGCGCGCGCATTTCACGGATCAGCCCCCTTGGCCAGACACTTAGGGCCCGGACCTCATATAGGAGTCGCCGCCGGCACGGCCGCCATATCGAAGCCGCCGATTGTGCGAGGCCATCATGAGCACGCGCATGAACTGCGTCGGAGGTGGCAAAGCCGCGAACGGCGAGATCCTCGAAAAGTCGCCACTCTCTCGCGCTGCCACGCGGACGAGGAAGGCGCACCCCGGTCGCGCGACCGGCTGTTCACCGAACTGTGAATCGGCGCAGTGTTGGGAGCCCTGTCACGCCAAGGAAATCGATAGTTTGCGGCGCCGATCGGCGTCGGAACCCCGCGCCGATCCAAATCGAGGGACAAGAAGGGCGTCCGCTGGGCGGCTTTCCCCGAGAGCAGAACAGCAACTGGGCGCCCGCGGCCTCGATCAGCGCGCGCGCCCGCGGCCCCTTGTGGCTTGAGAGGTTGTCGTTGACGATGATGTCGCCAGGCCGCAGCTCCGGCACGAGAGCCTTCTGGACATAGGTCTCGAACGCGTCGCAGTTGATCGCGCCGCGCGGCACGAAGGGCGCGATAATGCCGCGCAAGGTCGGGGCGGCGACGAAGGTGGCGGCTCCTCCGTCATCAAGGGCCGGTCGCGGTTCTTGGCGAAAACCGTCGGCGCCCAGACGCCGGGGAGAAATCACGGTCCTCGAACCGCGTCGATGGTCCGATTCTTCAGCGGCCCGCTAGAGCCGGACCTCGCTGACGGGATCGAACAGGTGGGCCTTTGCGGGATCGGGCCAGATCGACAGAGTCGCCCCCGGCTGCAACGCGAGGCGCTCGTGGAACAGGCAATTGAGGCTGCCGGCGCCGAGCTTGAGAACGACGAGTGTGTCGTCCCCTGTCGGCTCGGTGACGACGACCGGCAGCGCGAGGCCGTCCGCCGAGAGCCGCACATGCTCCGGCCGTATCCCGTAGACGGCGCGCGCGCCGACGAGGTCCGGTCGCCTTGCGATGCAGGGAAGGAGGTGGCCGTCGTCCGACCGGAAGCCGTCCGCCTCCAGCACGCCGTCCACGAAATTCATCGCCGGGCTTCCGATGAACCCGGCCACGAACTGGTTGACGGGCCGGTCGAAGAGGTCGAGCGGCGTGCCGATCTGCTCGATCCGCCCGGCGTTCATGACCACGATCCGGTCGGCCATCGTCATGGCCTCCACCTGATCGTGCGTGACATAGAGCGTCGTGGCTTCGAGCCGCTGGTGCAGCGCCTTGATCTCCGAGCGCATGGCGACGCGCAGCTTGGCGTCGAGGTTGGACAGGGGCTCGTCGAACAGGAATACCTGCGGGTCGCGCACGATGGCGCGGCCCATGGCGACGCGCTGGCGTTGGCCGCCCGACAGATGGCGCGGGTAGCGCGACAGCAGAGGGGTCAGCCCCAGAATGTCTGCGGCGCGCGCCACCTTCTCCTCGATCTCACGCCGCGACGCGCCGCGCATCCTGAGCGAGAAGCCCATGTTCGCGGCGACCGTCATGTGCGGGTAGAGTGCGTAGTTCTGGAACACCATGGCGATGTCCCGCTCCTTTGGCGGGACGTCGTTCACCACCTTCGGGCCGATCCGGATCGTGCCCGACGTTACGTCTTCAAGCCCGGCGACCATCCGCAGGAGGGTCGACTTTCCGCAGCCCGAGGGTCCGACCAGAATGACGAACTCGCCGTCCTCGATGGCGATTGACGCGCCGTGGATGACCTGCGCGCCGCCGAAGGCCTTGGCGACGTCGACGATGCTTACTGACGACACTTGCGCACCAATCCTTGCTCCGGGCCCATCTCAGCTCTTCACCGCGCCGCGGGTCAGGCCCGAGATGATCTGCCGCTGCATCAGGAAGAAGACGGTCACGATCGGCACGCACGACACCAGCGCGGCCGCCATGACCATCCCGTATTCGGGCGTCTGCTCGCTGTTCAGCCCGGCGATGCCCACCGGCAGCGTGAACATGTCCTCGGATCGCATCATCACCAGCGGCCAGATGAAGGAGTTCCACGAAGCGATGAAGATCAGGATCGCCACCGTCCCGAGCGCCGGCCGTGCGAGGGGCAGGATGATCGACCAGAAGATGCGGAATTCGCTGCAGCCGTCGATGCGCGCCGCCTCGATCAGCTCGTCCGGCAGGGTGGAGATGTACTGCCGCATGAGGAACAGGCCGAAGGCGCTGGCGGCGAAGGGCAGGATCAGGGCCGGATAGGTGTTGATCAGCCCGAAGCGCGCCATCCAGCCGAACAGCGGGATGATCGTCGTGAAGGCCGGGATCGACATCGACCCGATGACGATCCAGAACAGGATGGTCTTGCCCCGGAACTCATACTTCGCGAAAGCGAAGCCAGCCATGCTGCCGAACAGCGTGCCGATTGCCATGGCTGAGACTGAGACGACGACGCTGTTTAATAGCCATCGCAGATAAAACGTCTCGGAAAACAGCCGGAAATAGTTGTCCGTCACCCAGCGCCGGGGCCAGAAGCCCGGGGACATGATGTCGCTGCGCACCTTGAACGACGACACCAGCGCCCAAGCCCAGGGCATCAGCACTACGCTGAGAAGCACGAGCAGCGCGCCGACAGTGAGCCACTGCGCGATCGGCGGCGGGTCGTTGACCGAAGAGGTGCGTTCCCCTGCACTCATCGCGGATCCTGACCGATGGTCACCTTCTGGAGGATGGCGATCAGCACGACGATGCAGGTCAGCACGTAGGAGGCCGCCGCGGCGTGCCCGAGCTGGAGGAACTGGAAGCCCTGCTGGTAGAGGTAGACTGCCACCGTCAGGGTGGAATCCGCCGGACCGCCCTGCGTGAGGATCATCACCTCGTCGAACATCTCCAGCCCCGAGATCGTCGAGATCACCACGCAGAACAGGATCACCGGGCGGATCGACGGCAGCGTGATGAACCACGTCACCTGCCACGGGCGCGCGCCGTCGATGATCGCCGCCTCGCGCAGGTCGCCCGAGACCGTCTGCAGCCCGGCCAGATAGATCAGCGTATAGTAGCCGAGCGTCCGCCAGACGCGCAGCATGATGATGGCCGCGGTAGCCCACCCCTCCTCCTGAAGCCAGATCGGGCCGCGCAGGCCAAAGGCCGACAGCGCCTTGGCGATGAGCCCGATGTCGCCCGCGTAGATCAGCTGGAAGATCACCGCACTGACCACGATGCTGATGGTCATCGGCAGGAAGAATGCTGTCCGGAACAGCTGCTTGAACCGCATCCATCCGGTATTGAGCAGCAACGCCAGCGACAGCGCCAGAATATTTGAGACAAGAACGTAAAAGAACGCAAGAACCAGCGTGTTGCCAAGCGCCCTGTGAAAGCGCGGACTGTTAATCAGCGCAAGGTAGTTGCCGACCCCGATGAAAACGGGCGGCGTGATGCCGCGCCATTCGGTCATCGAGTAGTAGACCGAGGCGGCGATGGGGAAGATCCAGAACAGACCGAAGATCACGAAGAACGGCGTCAGGAACAGGTAGGGCGCGAGTGCGCGCCGGCTCGGGGCGAGCCGCCAAAGCGCGTGGCGCGGCGGGTTCGCCCCGCCGGCCAGCGCGCTCTCCGGGGCGTCGTCGTCAGCCATAGAAGCCGATCATCTCCGCCTCGAAATCGGCCCAGGCGCGCTCCGGCGCCTTGCCGCTTCCGAGCATGAGGTCGAGCTCGCGGCCCATGGCCACCTGAATGCGCGGCCAGTCCGGCACGAGGTTCATGTACTGGGTCTCCCGCGGCGCCAGCGAGCTCTCGTACATCGACTCGCCGAGGAACGGGTTGATCTCCCGCAGCCGAGGATCCTGCCGCGCGCGCAGGTTGGCGGGATAGCCGTAGCTGTTGAGCCAGAGCCCGACCTGCGCCTCGACGTTCGTGCCGAGGAACTTCGCCCACTCGATGGCGGCGTCAACGTTGCGCCCGGAGCGCGGGATGGAGAGCACGCTGCCGCCCCATGTGCCCGTCCAAGGCGGGGCATCCGCGCTCCAGCGCGGCCACGGCGCGGCGCCCCACTTGCCGAAGTCGTCCGCCGCCTCCTGCTCGAGACGGTCGAGGCCCCAGTTGCCGGAATGCAGCGCCGCGAGCTTGCCGGTCTTGATCGCCACGAAATGCTCGGGCGAGTTGTGACGCACCAGCAGCGCGATGTCGTGCTCGTGCACGATGTCGTGGTAGAATTTGAGCTGCTGCGTCGCCTTCTCGTTGTTGCGGATGGTGCGGCCGTCCTGGCCGAAGTACTGGACCCCTGCCGACTCCATGTAGGCCATGAGTGGCCCGTTGCCCGGAACGCCGGCCGAGACCTGGTGCATGTAGATGTCTTCGCCCAGAGCCCGCACCCTGCGCCCGGCCTCGATCCACTCGGGCCAGGTGTCGGGCGGCGCGGAGAGCCCGATCCGCTCCATGATGTCGCGCCGGTAGAACATCACCGCGCTGTTGTTGATGTAGGGCATGCCGAAGGCGCGGCCGTTGTAGTGCAGCCGCTCCCACAACCGCGGCTCGTACTGATCCTCCAGACCGGCGATGTGGTCGGTGACGTCGGCCAGCCCGCCGGTCGGCGGATAGGTCGGGAAGCGCGCCTCGATGATGAGCCCGACGTCGGGCGCGCCGACGCCCGTGGCCATGGCGATCAGGATCTTGTCCTGGATCTCCTGCGGGTTGAGGTTGACGATGTCGACCTCGATGTCGGGATGCATCTCCCTGAACATCGGATAGAGCGCATTCGCCCCGCGGACGTGTTCGCTCCACGCCCAGTAGACGATCTTGGTGGTCGCAGCCTTCGCGATGTAGGGCGCGCCGAGCGCCGTCGCTGCGACGCCTGCGCCGAGCCCCCTGACGACCTGCCTTCTGTCAATTCTGTTGTGCATGGCCTCCTCCCCTTCTTGCTCGTTGTCGGTTTCGTTCACCGCCAGAGCGCGCCGTAGCGCTCGCGGATCGGATGGGCCCTGAAGGGCCGTTCGGCGAGGACGTCGAGGTTCGGCTCCACCCCGAGGCCCGGCGCGTCGGGCAACACGAAGCAGCCGTCCTCGAGCCTGATCGGCACGCTAGAGGCGCGGTCGCGGTAGGCCCGCTGGTCCTCCATCTGTTCGAGGATCATGAAGTTGGGGATAGACGCGCACAGGTGCATCGTCGCCGCGCAGCTCACCGGCCCGGCCGGGTTGTGCGGCGCGACGGCGATGCAGTGCATGTCCGCGTAGGCCGCGATCTTGCGGGCCTCGGTCAGCCCGCCGCAATGCATGACGTCGGGCTGCGCGACCCGGCAGCCGCCGCCCTCGAAAAGCTCGCGGAACTCCGCCCGGGACAGCAGCCGCTCGCCCGTCGCAATGGGCGTCGTGATCGTGCGCTGCGCCTGCACCATCACGCGCGCGTTCTCGAAGGGCAGCGGCTCCTCGAACCATCCCGGCCGGTAGGGCGCGAGCGCGCGGTCTAGCAGGACGATGGTGCGCGGCGAGAAGAACTCGGCGCATTCGATGAAGATCTCGGCGTCCGGCCCCGCGCCCTCGCGCGCGGCGGCCATCAGCTCGGCCGCCAGCGCGATCTCGCCGGCCTCGTCGGCGAGCAGCCCTTCGTAGGTCGCGGGGATGAACTTGAAGGCGGTGAAGCCGCGCCGTCGCGCCTCCCGCGCGCCCTCCAGCGCGGCGTCGGGCGTGCGGACGCCGGTCAGCCAGTGACTCGCATAGACCCGCAGCTTCGTGCGGTGCGCGCCGCCGAGCAGACGATGCACTGGCACGCCGAGACGCTTGCCCTCGATGTCCCACAGCGCGAGGTCTATCGCCGACAGCGCGGTCATGCCGACCGCCCCGCCGCGCCAGCGCCATGCGTGGTAGTGCCGGTGCCAGTGCCGCTCGGGGCCGGCCGGGTCCTCACCGACGAGCATTTCGCCGATCTCGTGGATGTTCGTCTCCACGGCACGGAGCGCGCCGGGGAGAGAACCCTCGCCCCACCCGACCAGCCCCTCGTCGGTGCTGACCCTGACGAACAGCCAGTTGCACCAGTCGACCCAGGCCTTGACGGTCTCGACTTTCGTCACCTGCACGACGCACCGCCGCTTTTGAAACCTTTCAATCAGAGTGAAGCGAGGCCCGTTGCCTGTCAATGCCCCGCTTCGGCGCGTCGGGTTTGACGTTCGGGGCCCCATGCGCGGCGGCGACCCGGTGGGGCCCTCGGGGCCTTGCGGCGGGCGCCGTCGCCGGCCCCGTCCCCGCTTGACGCAGCCGTCCGGGAACGCGCCTCATGACGCCCGGAGGCTTGAAGCACGAGGCGCTGCATTGCGACGACCGACGATCGAGGATGTCGCCAGGCTGGCCGAGGTCTCCGTCGGCACCGCGTCGAACGTGCTGAGCGGCAAGGACGTGGTCAGCGCCAAACGCCGCGAGCAGGTGCTGAGGGCGGCCGAGCAGATCGGCTATCGTCCGAACGGGTTGGCCCGCGGGCTGCGCCAGCGGCGCGCCAATGTCGTCGGCTTGTCCATCCCGGGCGTGTCCAGTTCCTTTCACACCTCGCTGGCCGAGGCGATCGAGGGCGTCGCAGCGTCGAACCGGCAGACGCTGATGCAGGTCATGACCCACGGAGACCCTGACCTCGAGTACGACCGCATCGACGCGCTCGTGCAGCGCCGCGTGGACGGGCTCATCATGATGCCGTCGCGCGCGCCGCAGCGGTCGCTGGAGCTGTTGCGCAAGAGCCATCTGCCGGCGGTGGTGCTGGGGCGCGATCCGGTGCCCGACGGCGGCTTCGACCGCATCACGCTTGACGAGCGGGCGGCGATGGCGGCGGCGGTCGCCCACCTGACCGACCTCGGCCACCGGCGCATCCTGTTCCTTGTCCGCTTTCCGCAACTCTCGGTCACGCGCGAGCGCATCGCGGCGCTGGAGGCGCTGTCGCGAAGTTCCGCAGGCGACCTTGTATCGAACGTCATCGCCTTCGGCGACGACCGCGACCTGTTCGAGCGCCGGTTGCCGGAACTGATGGGCGGGCCCGATGCGCCGACGGCGATCATCGCCAGCAACAGCATCCTCGCGCTCTGGCTTGCGCAAGCGTTGCTGCGGCTGGAGATGTCCTGGCCGCTCGACGTGTCGATCGTGTGCTTCGACGATCCCGTGTGGGGGGACATCGTGAAGCCCCAGCTCACCATCGTCCGGCAGCCCGTCGAGGCCCTTGCAGCGAGCGCCTGGGCGCTCCTGTCCGACCGCGTCTTCGGCGCGTGGACCGGAGAGGCCCGCGAAGTCGTGTTCAACGCCGAACTCGTGACCCGCGGCTCCACGGCGCCGCCTCGCGGCGGCTGAACTCGATCTGCATAGTCAAACTCGCTCTGGTCAGAACCCTGACCTGCCGCGACATTTTTGGCAGTGGGTTGTCTTGAGTCCAAGGTCGCGCGACCGGCGGCCTACCAGTGACCACCCTCGACCCCGCGACCGGCCGGAACCGGGAGGGTCGCCGCTACGCCGTCTCGCCCTGCAACCGAGCCGCCCTCCCCTGCGCTGAAGGCGTGACTGCGGCGGCCCAACGGATACCTCGGCGCGCGCCCAGATCAGTGACCCGCATTTACGCGCAGTTCCGCTGCGTCGGACATACGCCCAGGCTCCCGGGACGCGCGGTTCAGGCGTTCGTCGATGTCTTCGC
>NZ_DAIQNN010000106.1:0-8143 GCF_036788415.1 Rubrimonas sp.
GTGACGGTGGACGCCGTGATCCCCTCATAGCCGTTGTTGGGCTTGTAGGGGGTGAGGTTGACTGCAACGCTCATGGGCTCGGCGGCCGCCCATTCGGCGCCCCCGACGCCGTCGAGGACGGGCGCGGCCGCAGTGCGCGCGCTGGTGAGGGTCTGGCCGGCGGCCGCGCCGGCGATGACCATGGCGATGGCGCCGGCGACGAGGCCGGCTGTGCTGCTGCTTGTCATACTTTCCCCGCTTCAAGTCATACTGCGCATTTTACATTCGGGATGCGCTGAAACCCGCGTTTCTTATCTGGCAGAGTCGCGAAACACTACTGATTTTACGTGCTTGATATTTGTTGCGCAGGCGCCAGAACGTCACACGACTTTTCGACAATTTCACTTCACGGAGATGCGAATTGCTGCGCCGCCCGCGCCGGCGCGGGCGGCGCCGCGCCGCGTTGACATTCCGCCGCGCCCGCGCGCATGACAGGCGCGCTCCGGTCTTCGGGCGGGCGACCGTCCGGAGCCATGAGGGAACGCGGTGAGGGGTGTCCCGAGTCCGCGGCTGCCCCCGCAACTGTGAGCGGCGAGCCTCGCGCCCATCACGCCACTGGTCCCTGGGGGCCGGGAAGGCGGCGCGCAGGCGACGACCCGCGAGCCAGGAGACCTGCCGGAGCGGGCTCACCCTTCCGACGCGCGGGGCGCGCGCCGGGGCGGAGATCTCCGCAGCGGTGAACGGCGCCGAAGCGCGGGCCTCGCGGCCCGGCTGAGGCTGTTGGGGACGCCGGGCGGAGGGGCCGCGCGATGGAGGGGACGACAGCCGAAGCCGGGCTCGGCGCGCTCGCGGCGCTGATCGCGCGCGGTGGGCCGGCGATGGCCGCCATCGCGGCGCTCTCGGTGCTGACGCTCGCGCTGGTCATCTGGAAAATCTGGCGGTTGTCGGCTGCGGGCGCCTGGGCGCGCGACGCGGCGGAGCCCGCCGTCGCCGCATGGCGCGCGGGGCGCGAGGCCGAGGCGCAGCGGCTTGCGGACGCTTCGGGCGCCGCGCCCGCCCGGCTGGCGGCGGCTGCGATCGGCGCGCTGCGCGACTCCGCCATGACCGGGGAGGCCGCCCGCGAGGAGGCCGCGCGCGTCGGGCGCGCGGTGCTCGCCGAAGCGCGCGAGGGGCTGCGCGCGCTCGAGCTGATCGCGGCGGTCGCGCCGCTGCTGGGGCTGCTCGGCACGGTGCTGGGCATGATCGCGGCGTTTCAGGCCTTGCAGGAGAGCGGCGCGCAGGCCGACGCGGCGGCGCTGGCGGGCGGCGTGTGGGAAGCGCTGCTGACCACCGCCGCCGGGATGACCGTCGCCATTCCCGCCGCCGCGGCGCTGAGTTGGTTCGACAGCGCGGCGGAAGGGCTGCGGCTGACATTGGAGGATGTCGGCGCGCGCATTTTCGCGCGGCCCGTTCCGGCTCGGGATTCGCTCGGGATGGCGGCGCAATGACCGACGCGCTCGGCCTCGCCCCGGCGCCGGCGCGCCGCCGCATCGGGCTCGCCCCGATGATCGACGTGGTGTTCCTGCTGCTGGTGTTCTTCCTGCTCGCCGCGCGCTTCGGCGCGGAGAGCGCCGTCGCCATCGCCGCGGGCGGGGCCGGGGAGGGCTGGTCGGGGCCGCCCCGGCTGGTGGAGGTCGAAGCCGGCGGCGCGCTGCGGCTGAACGGCGCGCCCATCGAGGCGTCGTCGCTCGGCGCGGCGCTGGCGGCGCTGAGCGCGGGGCCCGACGATCCGGTGGCGCTTCGGGCGCGCGGCGGCGCCACGGCGCAGGCGCTGGCGGATGCGCTGGCCGCGCTGGAGGCCGCGGGCGCGCGGCGGGTGCTGCTGCTGGAGAGCCGCGATGCGCCTTGACCCGCCTGCGCGTCGCAACCCGCCCGACATCGCGGCGCCGATGATCAACGTGGTGTTCCTGCTGCTGATCTTCCTGCTGATGACGGCGACGCTCGCGCCGCCCCCGCCGCTGGAGGCGACGCCCCCGCAGGCCGCCCTCGCGGTGGATCGCGCGAGAGGGACGCCGACGCTGCATGTCGGCGCCGGCGGAGAGGTCGCCTTCGGACAGGCGCGCGGGGCGGCGGCGGTGGCGGCGGTTCTGGAGGGCGGCGCCGAGGCGGTTGCGCTGCTGGCCGACCGCGACGCCCCGGCGGCGACAGTCGCGGCGCTTGCGGCGGAGCTGACGGCGGGCGGCGCCGTTCGGGTGCTCTTGCGCGTGGAGCCGGTCCGGTGAACGGGCGCGGCGCCTCCTTCGGATTGAGCCTTGGCGCGGCGCTGGCGGCGCATGTGGCGCTCGCGACGGCCTTCGCGCCGCTGCTGATCGGCGCTGTCGGGCCGGGCGGGGGCGAGCTGGGCGGCGCGCCGGGCGGGGCCGCGGGCGCTCAGGTCGCGGCGGCCTCGCCGGACGTGGCGGCGCTCGCTGCGGCTTGGGATGCCGCGCCGGAGCCTGCGAGCGCTCCGCCCCCGGCGACGGCTCCCATGGAGACGGCGGCGCCCGGCGCGACGCCCGAGGCGCTTCCCTCCGCGCCCGCGCCAACGGCGCCGCCGAGGGAGGCGCCGCCTGCGCTCGACGCGGCTCCGCTTGCGCAAAAGCCCGACGCCGCGCCGGCGCTGCGGCCCGCGCCGTCGGCGCCCGCGCTTGCGGCGTCGGAGGCGCCGGCCCGTCTCGCCGCGCTCGACGCCGGGCCGACGCGCCGCGCGCCGGGCGCGCCGCCGGGCGCGCGGGCGGACGCGCGGCCCGCCGCCGTTTCCGAGCCGCCGCAGGCCGAGGCGGGTCCGCTGCGCGCGCCGCAGCCGGGGCTGCGCCCTGCGCAGGCCCCGGCGCGGAGCGCTGCGGCGCCGTCGCAGCCGCGCAAGCCGGCGGTCCCGCGGGCGGGCGGCGGCGCTCCCGCCGCGGCGGCTGAGAGCGCGTCGCAACCTGGCGCGCAGGGGGACGGCGGCGCGCGCGAGGGGGCCGGAGATGGCGATGGCGGGCGCGGCGCGCTGATCGCGGCTTACGGACGGCAAGTGCGGGCGGCGCTGGCGCGGGCGCAGCGCCACCCGGGCGGGGCCAATGGCGAGGCGCGGCTGGAACTGGTGATCGACCGCTCCGGCGCGCTCGTCTCGGCGCGGATCGCGCGCAGCGCCGGCTTCCCCGCGCTCGACCGCGCGACGCTCGCCGCCGCGCGCGCGGCGGCGCCCTTCCCGCCGCCGCCGCCGGAGCTGGAGGGCGAGCGCTTCGCCTTCGTCGCGCCGGTGTCGTTCCGGCGCTGAAGGCGCGTCAGTTGGAGG
This sequence comes from Rubrimonas sp., assembly GCF_036788415.1. NCBI lineage: Bacteria > Pseudomonadati > Pseudomonadota > Alphaproteobacteria > Rhodobacterales > Paracoccaceae > Rubrimonas > Rubrimonas sp. The sequence goes on from NZ_DAIQNN010000106.1 coordinate 3,278, forward strand.
GCACGATCTTGCCGGGGTTGAGGATGCCCTGCGGGTCGAGCGCGCGCTTGATCGCGCCCATGACCTCCCAGGCTTCGCCATGCTCGGCGCGAAGATAGCCGATCTTGCCGAAGCCCACGCCATGCTCGCCGCTGACCGTGCCGCCCATGCGCAGCGCCCGCTCGGCGATGCGGGCGGAGAGCCGCTGCGCCTCTGCGCGCTCGGCCTCCACCTCCGGGTCGAGCAGGATGGCGAGGTGGAAATTGCCGTCGCCGACATGGCCGACGAGCGGCGCGATGAGAGGGCTTTCGGCGAGGTCGGCCTTGGTTTCGGCGATGCATTCGGCGAGGCGGCTGATCGGCACGCAGGCGTCGGTCACCCAGCCCTGCGCGCCGGGGCGCAGCGCCTTGCCGGCCCAGTAGGCCTTGTGGCGCGCGTCCCACAGGCGGGTGCGGTCCTCGGGGCGGGTCGCCCAGTCGAAGCCCGCGCCGCCATGCGCCTGCGCCAGCGCCGCGACCTGCCCGGCCTGTTCGGCGACGCCGGCCTCGGTGCCGTGAAACTCCAGAAACAGCGTCGGCGTCTCGGCCATCGCCGTGCCGCTATAGGCGTTGACGCCGCGGATCTGGACCTCGTCCAGCAGTTCGATCCGGGCGACTGGCACGCCCATCTGGATGGTCTCGATCACCGTGCGCACGGCGCTGTCGATGTCGGGGAAGGCGCAGACCGCCGCCGAGATCGCCTCGGGCTGCCCGAATAGGCGCAGGGTGAGTTCGGTGATGACCCCGAGCGTGCCCTCGGAGCCCACGAAGAGCCGCGTGAGGTCGTAGCCCGACGCCGATTTCCGCGCGCGCGAGCCGGTGCGGATCACGCGGCCGTCGGCGAGGACGACTTCGAGCGCCAGCACGTTCTCGCGCATCGTGCCGTAGCGCACGGCGTTGGTGCCCGAGGCGCGCGTCGCGGCCATGCCGCCGAGCGTCGCGTCGGCGCCGGGATCGACGGGGAAGAACAGGCCCGTCTCGCGCAGCGCGGCGTTGAGCGCCATCCGCGTCACGCCGGGCTGGACCACGGCGTCGAGATCGTCGGCGTTGACCGCCAGCACCCGGTTCATCCGCGACAGATCGAGGCTCAGGCCGCCCTGCGCCGGAATGATCTGGCCTTCGAGGGAGGTGCCGACGCCGAACGGCACGACCGGGCAGCCATGCTCGGCGCAGATGCCGAGGATGCGGGAGACCTCCTCGGAGGTCTCCGCCCACGCGACGGCGTCCGGGGGGCGCGGCGCGTGATGCGCTTCGTCGCGCCCATGCTGGGCGCGCACGGCCTCGGCGCAGGTGAGCCTGTCGCCGAGGAACAGCTCCAGCGCGGCGATCGCGGTCGCGACGCTCATCTGCGACCGTCGCCGCGGAGGGGGCCGTCAGCCCTTCTCGGCCTCGCAGCTGTCGCGGCCGAGAAAGCCGTAGCCGGGGCAGAACTTGAGCGCGCCGGTCAGCGCCAGCATGAAGCCGACGAAGCCCAGAAAGGCCGGAGCGGCCTGATAGAGCGCAAGCGCCACGAGCGCCACCCCGCCCCAGATGCGGAGCTTGCGCTCCTGCGCGCCGATGTTCTCGGTCACGCGGAAGTCCTTGAGACGCTGAAGAATTGTCATCGGGGTCGTCCTTGTTGTCCCGGTCAGTGCGCCATCGCTGTGCGGGCCGGGGTCACGCGCTCTGCGGCGCGAACGCGGCGGGCCAGCTCCGGCGACAAGGCTGCGTAGGCGTCAAACTGCGTCAGGAAATTGTCCCCGGTCAAGTCGTCGAGGAAATGCGACCTGCGCAGCCGATCCATCACCGGTCCCTTCACCTCCGATAGATGCAGCGTCACCCCCGAGGCGGAGAGGCGCTGGTTGATCGCCTCGAGGCTCTCCAGCGCCGAGGCGTCGATGAAGTTCACCGCCGGGCACATCAGCACGACATGCCGGATCGCCGGGTCGGCGGCGACCGCATCCAGAATGCAGTCCTCCAGAAAGCGCGCATTGGGGAAATACAGGCTCTCATCCACCCGCAGCGTGAAGATCGCGGGGTCGGTGACGACATCATGGCGCTTGACGTTGCGGAAATGCTCGGTGCCGGGGACGAGGCCGACCACGGCGAAATGCGGCCGCGAGGTGCGGTGCAGATGCAGCCCGATCGACAGCGCCACGCCCGCCACGATCCCCGCCTCGACCCCGAACCCCAGCGTGAGGGCGATGGTCGCGGCCATCGCGGTGAAATCGTTCTTGGAGTAGACCCAGACGCGCCGAATGGCGCCGAAATCCACCAGCCCGAGCACGGCGACGATGATCGTCGCGGCCAGCGTCGCCTGCGGCAGGAAGAACAACAGCGGCGTCAGGAGCAGCGTGGCGAGCGCGATCCCGAGCGCGGTGAAGATGCCGGCGGCGGGCGTATCCGCGCCCGCGTCGGCGTTGACCACCGAGCGCGCGAAGCCGCCCGTCACCGGATAGCCGCCGGTGAAGGCCGCGCCGACATTGGCCGCGCCGAGCCCGATCAACTCCTGATCGGGGACGATCCGCTGGCGCTTTTGCGCCGCCAGCGTCTGCGCGACCGACACCGATTCGACGAAGCCGACCGCCGAGATCAGCGCCGCCGACAGCGCGAGCTGGCTCCACAGCGCGAGGTCGAGCGGCGGGGCCGAGATCGGCGGCAGGCCCTGCGGCACGGCGCCGACGATCTTCACGCCCTTCTCATGCAGATCGAGCGCCCAGGTGAGAAAGGTTGTGACCGCGACCGCGGCGACCGGCCCCGCCTTGGCGGCGATGTCGGCGCTGCGCGCGCGCCAGCCCGCCCGCAGCAGCGCCGGCTTCAGCCGCTTGCGCGCCCAGAACAGGAACCCCGCCGCCGCGAGCCCGATGGCGAAGGTCCGCCCGTCGGCCTGATCGAGGTTGTCGCGCAGCGCGCCGAGGATCTCGAACAGCGTGTGGCCGGAGGCCGGAACGCCGAGAATGTGCTTGAGCTGGCTCGCCGCGATCAGCAGCCCCGAGGCGGTGATGAACCCGGAAATCACCGGATGGCTGAGATAATTGGCCAGAAACCCCAGCCGCATCAATCCCATCGCGACCAGCATCAGCCCCGACAGGAAGGCCAGCGCGATCGCGGCGCCGTAATATTCCGGCGTGCCGACAGCGGCGACCTGCCCCACCGCGACCGCCGTCATCAGCGACACCACCGCCACCGGCCCGACCGCCAGCGCCCGCGACGTGCCGAAGACGCCGTAAAGGAACAGCGGCGCGATCGAGGCGTAGAGGCCGACTTCCGCCGGCAGGCCCGCGAGCAGCGCATAGGCCAGCGATTGCGGGATCAGCATGATGGTGACGATCACCGCCGCCATCGCGTCGTTTTCGAAAGTCGCGCGGTCGTAGCGCGCGCCCCAGTCGAGGATCGGCAGATAGCGCCGCAGCGCCGCGGGAACGCTCACCACAACTTGCCGCTCTCCAGCGTCGGGCGCAGCCCGTCCATGTCGTAGCCGCCGCGGGCGGCGGCCGCGAGAATGTCGTCGGTCGGCATCTCTCCGGCGCGCGTCAGCGCCCAGATCATGCAGGAGCGGGTGCCCGAGCGGCAGTAGGCGAGCGCGGGGCGCGGGGCGTCGGCCAGCGCCGCGCCGAACTTCGCGATCAGCTGCATGGAGAGCGCGCCGGAGGAGAAGGGGATGTCGATGAAGCGCATCCCATGGGCTTCGGCGGCGGCGGCGATGTCGGCGACGGGGGGCTGGTCGGCGCTTTCGCCGTCGGGGCGATTGCAGATCAGCGTGCGGTAGCCGAGGGCGGCGGCCTCGGCCACGTCGGCGACCTCGATCTGCGGGGCGACGGCGAAATCGTCGGTCAGGCGGCGGAGGTCCATGCGGCTGTTCCCTTCGGCGACGCGCCTCAGGCGCGCGCGGCGTTCATCTGCTGCGCGAGGCTGCGCGCCAGAGCCATACCCGCAAGCATCGCCGCAAGGAACAGCGCGACCGGCCACCCGCCGAAACCGAGCGCGGGCACCACGGCGCCGGGGCACAGCCCGACGATCCCCCAGCCGAGGCCGAACACCACGGAGCCCCCCACCAGCCGGGCGTCGATGGTCTGCGACGGCGCGCCGGGGAACTCGGCGCCGAGCACGGGCCGCGCCATCCGCGCGCGCGCCGCCCAGGCGACCGCCATCACCGCGAGCGCGCCGCCCATGACGAACATCAGCGTCGGGTCCCAGGCGCCGGCCAGGTCGAAGAAGCCGAGCACGCGGGCGGGGTTGGTCATGCCGGAGATCGACATGCCGACGCCGAACACCGCGCCGGCGAGAAGGGCGAGAACGAGACGGCTCACAGCTGGATCCCCACGAGATGGCGCAGAACGAAAACCGAGACTGCGGTGCCGCCCATGAAGCACAGCGTCGCGACGATGGAGCGCTTCGAGAGCCGAGACATGCCGCACACGCCATGCCCCGAGGTGCAGCCATTGCCGAAGGTGACGCCGACGCCCACGATCAGCCCGCTGAGGATCAGCGCCGCGGGCGAGGTGGTGATCGTCATCTCCGGCGCGCCGAAGATCAGCGCGAACAGCGCCGCCGCGCCGAAGGCGCCGAGCAGGAACAGCGCGCTCATGCGCCCGGTCTCGCCGCCGCGCCAGCCGAGGCCCTGGCTGAGGATCGCGGTCATGCCGGCGATGCGGCCGTTGAACAGCAGGTAGAGGGCGGAGGCGAGGCCGATCAGCATGCCGCCGATCAGCCCGTTGATCCAGGAAGGCTCCATGCGGGAACTCCGGTCAGAGGGCGTTGAGGGGGACCTTGAGATAGGTCACGCCGTTGTCCTCGGCGGGCGGCATGCGGCCTGCGCGCATGTTCACCTGGATCGAGGGGATGATGAGCTTCGGCATGCCGAGCGTCG
>NZ_DAIQNN010000107.1:0-8053 GCF_036788415.1 Rubrimonas sp.
GGTCAAAGCGGTTCTCGCGGCTGAGCCGGGCGGGGGTGTTCGAGGCGTTCTTCGCGATGCTCGCCGAATGCAGCCGCACGGCGGGCGTGGTGCAGATGTTCGACAGCACCGTGGTGCGCGCCCACGTCTCGGCCGCCGGCGCCAAAGGGGGGCCGAAGCGAACGGGCTTGGGCGCTCAAGAGGCGGATACTCCACCAAAATCCACCTGAAGACCGACTTCGACGGGCGCCCGATCGCCTTCGAGATCACCGGCGGCGAGAAGGCCGACGCGCCGATGTTCGAGACCTTGCCGCACCTCGGCCCGGACGCCGCGCCCCGCGCCGTGGTCGCCGACAAGGGCTTTGACAGCCGCGCCAACCGGGCCGCCGCCCGCGCCTGCGGCGCTGTCCCGGTGATCCCGCACAAGGTCGACGCCGCTGCGCCCGTCAAGCACTTCGCGCGCGCCCTCTACCGAGGCCGCGCCCGCATCGAGCAGGCCGTGGGCAAGCTCAAGAGGCTCAAGCGCATCGCACTTCGCTGCGAGAAGACAAAGGCGAACTTCGCGACCTTCACCGCCCTCGCCATCGGATCCATCTTGGTCCAATTCGTCCACACGGCCTAGGGCGACACGGAAACCGGACATACGGGTATTTTGCGCCACAAAGCGCATGGCGCAGTCGTTGCGAAGCGCCCAGCCGAGGGAAGGCGCGGTCCTCAGCGCACATGTCGACCGCGGCGGAACCTCGCGCGTCCCGGACGCCCGGGCCTCAGCCCTCGCCCCTCAGCCGCGCAAGCGGGCCGCGGTCTCCGCGTCGAGCGCGACGATCCCGTCTTCGTCGGCGGCGATCCAGTCGCCGTCGCGCACGACGACCCCCCCGATCGCGACCGACGGCGCCGGCGCGCCCGCCAACCCCTCGCGCAGGAAGATCGGCGCGGCACGGCGGGCGGCGACGCCGATTTCGCGCGGGCGGATCAGCGCCACGTCGCAGACCGCCCCGTCGATCACCACCCCCGCCCAGCCATTGGCTTCCGCGGCGCGGGCCATCCCGTCGCCGAACACGCCGACGCGGTCGCCCGCCCCGACCGACACGACGGCGACCGCCCCCCTCCCCGGCGTTCCGAGAAGCTCGGCCAGCGCCTTGTCGGGGCCGTTCAGCGCGACCGGGCGGGCCGGCCCGTGAAAGCGCGCGACGCCCGTGAAAAAGCGCCAGTCGCCCGGCAGGATGCGAGCGCGGTCGCGGAGGGCGTCCACGATGTCGGTGACGGGGGTGGCGAAACTTGGCGGCATGCGGAGGCTCCGTGCGAGTGGGTCGGCGGTTGGCGGCGCCCCTATTTCGGGCTGGCCACGGCTTTCGCATCGTGCAGGCGGGCGATCTCGGCGCCGTCATAGCCGATCTCGGCGAGGATCTCCTCGGTGTGCTGGCCGAGCGCCGGGGCGGGCGTCGGGGCTTCGCGCGCCAGCGCCGAGAAGTCCATGGGCGCGCCGGGCACGAGATAGGACCCGATCCCCGGCTGCTCCAGCATCGCGAACATCGGATTGTCGGTCGAGATGTCGGGGTCCTGCGCGACCGCCTCGCGGAAAGTGCGGTACTGGCTCCAGGTCACCCCGCGCTTGTCGAACTCCTCGGCGAAATCGGCGATCCGGCGGGCGTCGAAGAATGGCTTCAGGACTTCGGTGATCGCATGGCGATGGATGAAGCGCTGGCCTTCGAGCTCCAGATCGGCCCCGAGCCGCGCGGCGAGAGCGTCGCAGGCGGCCTCGGTTCCCGTGGCGGCCTTGAGATTGGCCCATTGGCGCGGCGTCAGGCCGACCACCATCACCCGCCCGCCGCAGGCGCAGAGGAAATCCTGCGCATAGGCGCCGAACAGCGAGTTGCCCATCTTGGGGCGGTCGACGCCGTTGATCGTCGCCTCGCCGATGATGCCGAGATTGCCCAGCATCGCCAGCGCGCTGTCCTTGAGCGCGATCTCGACGAGCTGGCCCTCGCCGGTCAGCCGGCGGTGGCGCTCGGCGGCCAGTATCCCCAAGGCCGCCTGCTGGCCGGCGATGCAGTCGAAGGCGGGCAGCACATGGCCGACCGGCGCGGTCGAGCCTTCCGGCCCCGTCGCCATCGGGAAGCCCACGGCGGGGTTCACGGTGTAGTCGACCTGCGGTCCGCCCTTGCGGTCGCCGCCGACTGACATCACGATCAGATCGGCGCGGCGCTTGCGCAGCGCGTCGTAGCCGAGCCAGCCGCGCGCGCCCAGATTGGTGAGGAAGATCCCGGCGTCCTCGCCCGGCGCGCAGATCAGCCGGGTCACGACCTCGCGGCCCTCGGGCGTCGAGAAATCGACCGCGATCGAGCGTTTGCCCTTGTTCAGCCCGGCCCAGAAGATCGACTTGCCGTCCTGCGTCACCGGCCAGCGATTGTGGTCGAGCCCACCCTCGATCCGGTCGAAGCGGATCACGTCGGCGCCCATCTGCGCCAGCGTCATCCCCGCCAACGGCGCCGCGACGAAGGCCGAGCCCTCCACGACGCGAAGGCCCTGCAGAATTTTCACCATGGTCGTCTCCCCCTGCTTGTCGCGCCCGCGCCGTTCAGTCGGCCCAGATCATTTTCGCCTGCATCGTGGTCGCCCCGTCGGCGGTGGCGACGTAAAGATCGACCCCGCCATCCGCGCGCGCCGCCCCGTTGAGCGACACTTCGTCGAAATCGAAGAGCGGGCGCACGCCGCGGAAGTCGAAGCGGGCGGGCTTCCGGCCCGGCGCGTGGCGGCGCGCGGCGTCGTAGAGCATGATCGCCTGCAGCGGCCCGTGCACGATCAGGCCGGGATATTTCTCGACGTCCATCGCATAGGCGCGGTCGTAATGGATGCGGTGAGCGTTGAAGGTGAGGGCGGAGAACCGGAACAGCAGCACCGGGTCCACCGCGCGCGGCTCCGACCAGTCGCAGGCCGGCAGGGGTTTGGGCGGCGGCGGGACGAACTTCTCGGGCATCGCAAGATAGACGATGTCCTGCTGCTCCTCCATGACCAGCCGCCCCTCGGCGCGCGTCTCATGGGCGACGGTGACGAACACCATGTCGCCGGTCTTGCCCGACTTCTCCGCCACGTCGAGGATGCGCGAGCGCTGCTCCACCGCCTCGCCGATGCGCGCGGGGTCGTGGAACACGCAGCGGCTGCCGGCCCACATGCGGCGCGGCAGCTCGACCGGGGGCAGGAAGCCGCCGCGCTCGGGATGGCCGTCGAGCGCGATCTTCCGTCCGGGAACGGTGGCGAGGAAGTAGAGCCACAGCCAGACGAAGGGCAGTTCCGCCCCGGCCGCGGTGTCGATGCCGCCGTCGGATCCGTGGCCGTGGTCGCGGTCGAGCGTCGCCGCCATCGCGCGGGCGGATTTCTCGTCGAGACGGTCTGTCAGGATTTCCTCGCGGCCGATCCAGTCGGCCCAGCGTCCCTCGGTCATCGCGCATCCCCCCAACGATCTTTCGGCGACGGTCTTTTCGCAGTTGCGGTGCGGACAATGCCGCGCCGCGCGGCCGCTGGAAAGAGCGATCTGCGCCGTTTCGCCGCATCGGCCCGGATCGGGCGCGCCGATCAGGCCCCTGTCGGGACCGCGAGCGGTTTCATGCGCAGGCGGGTGATCTGGTTGCGGTTCCGTTCGACGACTTCGAAGCGGAAATCGTGGAACCGGAACACCTGCCCGACAGTCGGGATGGTCTGCGCCTCATGGATCACCAGCCCGGCGATGGTGGTCGCGACCTCGTCGGGCAGCCGCCAGTCGAACAGCCGGTTGAGGTCGCGGATCGTCGTACCGCCTTCGACGGTGAAGGACCCGTCGGCCTCGCGCGTCACGCCTTCGGCTTCGAGGTCGTGCTCGTCGGCGATGTCGCCGACGATCTCCTCGAGGATGTCCTCGAGCGTGATCAGCCCCTGCAGCGCGCCGTACTCGTCGACGACGAGGGCGAAATGGCTGCGCCGGCGCAGGAATTCGCGCATCTGCTCGTCGAGCGAGGTGGTGTCGGGCACGAACCACGGCTCCATCGCGACTTCCATCACGTCGAACCGCCGCAGCGCCGCCACCCCGTCGTCCGATTCGCGGATCAGCCGGTGGACGGCGCGCAGCAGGTCCTTGGCGTGCAGCACGCCGACGATGTCTTCGGGTTCGCCGCGCCAGATCGGGATGCGGGTGTGGGTGCTTTCGAGGCAGAAGTTCAGGATCGTCTCGGGGTCCTCGTCGGCGGAGATCGAGACGAGGTTGCGGCGGTGGCGCATGACTTCGGAGATGTCGCGCTCGCGCAGGTCGAGGGCTGCGATCAGCCTGTCGCGGTCGTCCTTGGCGACGGCGCCTTCGGAATGGTGCAGGTCGATGGCGCCGCGGATCTCCTCCTGCGCCGCGAGGATGCGGGCGTTCGGGTCGGCGCGCAGACCGAACAGCGCGAAGGCCGTCCGCACGATGAAGCGCACGAAGGAGACGGCGGGCGCGAACAGCCGCACCACGCCCGCGATCGGCCGCGCGACTCGCAGCGCGGCGCGCTCGGGGTTTGTGATCGCATAGGTCTTGGGCGCGACTTCGGCGAAGACGAGGACGAGAAAGGTCATCGCGAGCGTCGCATAGGCGACGCCGCTCTCGCCGAACCAGGCGGTGAAGAGCGCGGTGGCCAGCGAGGCGGCGAGGATGTTGACGAGGTTGTTGCCGAGCAGGATCGCCCCGATCAGCCGCTCCAGATCGGCGGTCAGCCGCAGCGCCGTGGCGGCGGGCTTCGATCCTTGCTCGGCGAGGCGGTGCATCGAGGCGCGCGAGGCGGCCGTCAGCGCCGTCTCCGAGCCCGAGAAGAAGGCCGAGAAGGCCAGCAGGCAGAGGATGGCGAGGACAGTGATGATCGAGGCGTCCATCTGTGGGCTCCGTCCGCAAGGGCACCGGCGATCTATGGGGGCGGGACGGGGTTCCGGCAAGTCGCGCCGCCGGGCGCCCCTGCTTGCGCCGTCGCGGCCGACCGGCTACCTCACGGGCGCGGACGGTCGGATGGCCGCGCTGCGCCGCGAGGCGCGGTGAGGAAAGTCCGGGCTCCACGGAGACGCGGCGCCGGGTAACGCCCGGCCGGGGAAGGGCCGTGGGAAACCATGGGCCGAACCCGAGGGACAGCGCCACAGAGAACCAGACCGCCCGAGGCTTCGGCTTCGGGCAAGGGTGAAACGGTGGGGTAAGAGCCCACCGCGCCCCCGGCGACGGGGGCGGCATGGCAAGCCCCGCCGGGAGCAAGATCGTGTAGGGACCGCGCATCGGGCGTCTCCGCCCGGCGGTCCGGGTTGATCGCGCGAATCCGCCGGCGACGGCGGATCCAGATGAATGGCCATCCATGCGCTTCGGCGCGGGACAGAACCCGGCTTACAGACCGTCCGCACCTCCTCGCCGCGATGTTGTCCACATGCCGCCCCAAAGCCCATGGGACGGCATGGGCGCAGGCGTCGTCTGGATTGAAAGCGGTATATAGTAAGAACAATAGATGAATATCTGTGGATAAGTTGGGTCGCCTGCCAAGTCGAGACGGGCGGGCCGCACTCAGGATCGGCGCCGGGGCCCATCTTTCCCACAAAGTTTTCCATATAGGGCCACAAGAATCCACTTGCAGACCATAAAATCCCATGGCATGACTTTGCTGCGAGGCAAGTCGGACCAGCCCAGAAAAAGACAGAGGCAGGTCATACAGGCGATCCGATCTGCCGCGTCGATAGAACGGGACGACCGCCTTGAATGGCGGCGATGCGCGAAGTCGATGGCGCGAAGGGGCAGTCGAGCGGGTCGCGCGCTGAGAACGGCGCGCGGCCCGTTTCGTTTTTTCGGCGGGCCAAGCCCGGTTGGTCTTGGGACGGAGCGGGTTCGCGGCGGTTGGACTGGAACGGATGAAGATTTTCTCGTCCAACTCCACGCACAAGATCGACGCCAAGGGCCGCGTCTCGATCCCCGCGCCGTTCCGCAAGATTCTCGACCGCGAGGAGCAGCCGGGCGTGGTGCTGGTGCCGCGCCTGCGCGGCGAGCCCGCGCTCGAGGGTTTCGGCTATGGCCGTTTCGAGCAGATGGCCGACGCCATCGACGACATGAACCCGCTCGACCCCGCCGCCATCGCGCTGTCCAACAAGCTGATGGGTCAGGCGCGCCATCTTCAGGTCGACGAGACCGGGCGCATCGTGCTCGGCGACGATCTGCGCAAGCTGGTCGATCTGAAGGATCAGGCGCTGTTCGTGGGCCTCGGCAAGAGCTTCCAGATCTGGAATCCCGACGCCTATGCGGCGCGGCAGGAGGCGATGGACACGGTCGCGCTCGAGAATTTCCATCGCGTGCCCTGGAGCGGTCGCCCCCGCGCAGCGGACGCCTCATGACGCACCCCCCGGCAGGCCCCGACGCCGCGCAGCCGCATGCGCCGGTGCTGCTCGACGCGGTGCTCGCCGCGCTCGCGCCCGAGCGCGGCGGCGTGCATGTCGACGGCACCTTCGGCGCGGGCGGCTACACGCGCGCGCTGCTCGACGGCGGCGCCGCCAAAGTGATCGCCATCGACCGCGACCCCGACGCGGTCGCGCGGGGCCGCGCGCTCGCCGCGCGCTATGGCGACCGGCTGATCCTCGCGGAGGGGCGTTTCGGCGATCTCGACCAGATCGCCGCCGCGCATGGGGCGCCCGAGGCGCAGGGCGTGGCGCTCGACATCGGCGTCTCCTCGATGCAGCTCGACCAGGCCGAGCGCGGCTTCTCCTTCTTGCGCGACGGGCCGCTCGACATGCGGATGGCGCAGGCGGGCCGCTCGGCGGCGGACATCGTGAATTCCGCCTCGGAAGCCGAACTCGCCGACATCCTCTTCCAGTTCGGCGAGGAGCGCGCGGCGCGGCGGATCGCGCGCGCCATCGTGGAGGCCCGCGAAGACGCGACGATCGAGACGACCGGGCGGCTCGCGCAGATCGTCGCCTCCCGCCTGCCGCCGCAGCGCCCCGGCCAGTCCCACCCCGCGACCCGCAGCTTCCAGGCGCTGCGCATCGCCGTCAACGACGAGCTGGGCGAGCTGATCGCCGCTCTGGAGGCCGCCGAACGGCTGTTGTCGGAAGGCGGCGTGCTGGCGGTGGTCACGTTCCATTCGCTGGAGGACCGAATGGTCAAGCGGTTCCTGCAGCTGCGCTCGGGCCGCGCCCCGCACGGCTCGCGCCACGCGCCCGAACAGACGGCGGACGCGCCGCGCTTCGAGCTGCTCGCCCGCCGCTCGACCGAGCCGGGGCCCGAGGAACTCGCGCGCAACCCCCGCGCCCGCTCCGCCCGGCTGCGCGCGGCGCGGCGCACGGCGGCGCCCGCCGGTCCGGTCGATCGCTCCGCCCTCGGCGCGCCCGCGCTGCTGCGCGCGTCCTGGAGCGGGGGGAGGCCGCGATGAAGCCCGCGCTCTATTTCTGCGCCGCGGCGCTGGTGGCGCTGGTCGCCTTCTGGGCCTACCGGGTCAATTACGAGGCGCAGGCCGCGCTCGACCGCGTCGCCGCCCTGCGCGCCGAGATCGCGCGCGAGCGCGAGGCGATCGCGGTGCTGCGCGCCGATTGGGCCTGGGCGAACGCGCCGGAGCGGCTCGCGGCGCTGGTCGCCGCCCATGCCGGCGAGCTCGGCCTCGCGCCGATGCAGGGCGCGCAATTCGCCGAGGCCGCGCTCATCGCCCCGCCGCCGCCGGAAACCTTCTGGGCGCGGGCGAGCCTCGACGATTTCGCGCGGGGTCTGGGCGTCGTCGCCCCGCCCCCCAGACCGGAGCGGCGGCGATGACCCGGCCCGATCCCGCCCTGCTCGCAGCCATTCTCAACGGCGCGCCGCGCCCCGAGCCCGAGCCGCCCGCGCCCGACCCCAACCGACCCGACCGCGCGCAATGGCGCCTCGCGCTCGTCGCGGTGTTCTTCGCGATGGGCTTCGTCGGGGTCGCGGGGCGGATGGCGACGCTGGCGCTCTCCGAGCCCGTCGAGCCGCGCATGGCGATCACCGACGCGCCCGCCCATGTCGCCCGCGCCGAGATCGTCGACCGCGCGGGCCGGCCGCTGGCGATGAACCTGCCCGCCGCCGCGATCTACGCCCATCCCCACG
>NZ_DAIQNN010000108.1:0-8035 GCF_036788415.1 Rubrimonas sp.
TCAGGAGCACCACACGCGAAGCTGGCCCCATGCCGCGCAGCGGCTTCGTTCAATGGCCCTGCTGGAGCTGGTGGAGAAGGCCGCCGACGCGGATTCGCTGCGCGAGATGCCGACGTTCGCAGCCGAGCGCATCATGGACACCGAGTTGCAGACGATCCCGCGGGTCGAGGCGAACGACAGTTACCCTGTCCAGAGAGAGCGCGGGGTCCCGCGGCCGGGGTGCTCGACGCCACCTCTGAGCAGGGGCCGCCCGCTCCCGGTTCCGGCCAGTCGCGGGACAGAGGGCCGGGGGCGGTAGGCTGCCGTTCGCGACGCGCTCAGTCCCCGTGGCCTTTTGCAATCGGCGCCGGTCATCGTGAGGCGCAGACCCTGCCGCTCGGCGCTGCGAAGCGAGCGGAGACGGGACGCGCTACTCCGAGAGCCTTCAAATCTTCTGCTCGTTCTCCAAGGCGACGTCAGGCTCTCTCCCACGCTGCCAGTAGCGTCTCATACGACACCGTCTCGCCCCGCCCCTCCTCGTCCTCGAGCGCCGGCCACGGCGCGCCGTCGCGTTGCAACCATTCGGTCGGGTCCACTCGGTCGTTCAGCTGCGGCGCGCAGTTTCGCACGGCCGGGTCCTGCGCCATTCGGGCGAGCAGCGCGTCCTGATCGGTCGCGATCCGCGACATGACCTGCTGTGGCGTCGCGCGCCCTCGCACGGCGCTGGCCAGCGTCCGCCACCACGCCTGCGCCAGCAGCGCGTAGTTGGGAACGTTGGGGCCTGTGGGCGTGTAGAGCCGTTGCGCCGGGCTGCGGTAGAAGTCCGCCAGCCCGCCGAGGCGCGGCGCGGCCTCGCGCATCGCGTCGCTCGCGAGATCGGAGGCCCGGAACGGCGTCAGGCCGACCAGCGTCTTCTTGAGCGACACCGACTTGCAGGCGCAGAATTGCGCATAGAGCCACGCCGCGCGGCGCCGCTCCACGGGCGTGCTGTCCATGAGCATCCACGCCCCGCAATCCTGGTAGCCGTGCTTCATGCCCTCCCGCCAGTAGGCGCCGCGCGGCATCGGCGCCACGCGCCAGAGCGGGGCGCCTTCGGCGTCGACTACCGGCGAGCCGGGCTGGGTCAACTCGCCCGCGAAGGCGGTGTACCAGAATATCTGCTGGGCGATGTCGCCCCGCCCCGGCGCCGGCCCGGCCTGCGAGAACGTCATCCGCGACGCCTCGGGCGGCGCGTAGTTGCGCAGCCATTCGAGATACTTGCGCAGCGCATAGACCGCCGCCGGGCTGTCTGTGGCGCCGCCCCGCGCCGTGCTGGCGCCGACGGGTCGGCAGTCCTCCACCCGGATGCCCCACTCGTCCACCGGCGCGCCGTTGGGCAGGCCGACATCGGCGGCGCCGGCGATCGCCAGCCACGCGTCGGTGAAGCGCCAGCCGATCGACGGGTCGGCCGCGCCGTAGTCCATGTGCCCCCAGACGCGCCGCCCGTCGATCTCGCGCACCGTGTCGGTGAAGAAGGCGGCGATGTCCTCATAGGCCCGCCAGTTCACCGGAACGCCGAGATCGTAGCCGTGCAGCGCGCGGAACCGCTCCCGCAGGTCGGGGCGCTGGAACCAGTCGTGGCGGAACCAGTAGAGCGTCGCGAACTGCTGGTCGGGCAACTGATAGAGCTTGCCGTCCGGCGCGGTGACGAAGGGCAGCCCGATGAAGTCGTCGAGGTCGAGCGTCGGCAGGGTGAACGCGGCGCCCTCGCCGACGATCCAGTCCGAAATCGGCGTCACGCCGCCGTAGCGGAAATGGGCGCCGATGAAGTCGCTGTCGTTGACGTAGGCGTCATAGAAGTTGCGGCCCGAGCGGCGCTGCTGCTCCAGCCGGTTCACCACCTCGGCCTCATGGGCGACCTCGTGGATCACGGTGATCCCGGTGATCTCGGCGAAGGCGCGGGCCAGAACGCGCGCCTCGTATTCGTGGGTGCGGATGGTTTCGGAGAGGACGAAGATCCGCCGCTCCCGCAGCCGCGAGGCCGCCTCGGCGAAGAACGCCATCTCCGCTATGCGCTCATCCAGCGAGAGGGTCGAGGGGCGGAACTCAACCTCCGCCCAGCGGCGCGCGGCGCCGAGGCGGTCGCCGAACTGGGCTCCGGCGGCGGCAGGCGCCAGGGCCCCGGCGGCGGAGGCCGCGCCGAGGAAGCGCCGGCGCGAGAGGGAAGACCGCGTCATGTCCCGATCCTACCGGAAATTGACGTCGAGGGGGTCCTGCAACAGCAGGTAGGTCAGCGCCGCCAGCGTGGCGCCGATCACCGGCCCCACGACCGGGATCCAGGCGTAGCGCCAGTCGCTGTCGCGCTTGCCAGGGATCGGTAGGATCGCGTGGACCACGCGCGGCGCGAGGTCCCGCGCCGGGTTTATGGCGTAGCCGGTCGTCCCGCCCAGCGACAGACCAATGGCCAGCACCAGCAGACCCACCGGCAGGGCGTCTAGACCGCCGAGGCCGAACACCGCCACGGCGAGGAACAGGACCGCGAAGACGAGGACGAACGCGCCCACGATCTCGGAAATCAGGTTCGACGCAGTGTTCCGGATGGCGGGCCCGGTGCAGAACACGGCGAGCTTGAGGTCCGCGTCCTCGGTCCGGGCGAAATGGTCCTTGTAGACCGCCCATACCAGCATTGCCCCGATCGTGGCCCCTATGAACTGGGCCGCGACATAAGCCGGCGCGTCGGCCCAGGCGAACTTGCCCGCGATGGCCAGCCCCAGCGTCACAGCGGGGTTGATGTGGGCGCCGCTGAACGCGGCCACCGTGAAAACCGCGACGAAGACGGCCATGCCCCAGCCCCAGGCGATGACGATCCAGCCCGCGCCATGCGCCTTGGTGCCCGACAGCACGACGTTGGCGACGACGCCGTTACCGAGCAGGATCAGGATGGCCGTCCCGATCAGTTCGCCGAGGAATGCGTTCATCATCCTGCGTAGTTTGGCGCCGTTTGGCCGCCAGATCACGGGGCATCGGCACGTCTTGAAGTCAGAGCGCCGCGAAAGCCATGTTCCAACCGGTCGCGGGCGACCGAGGGGGATGCGACCACGCCCCACACGCAACGAGAGCATCACACAAGTCCGCACGTGCAATCGGATGTGGTCGTGAAGCGCTATCTCCCGGTTCCGGTCGGTCGCGGGGCTAGCGGCGGAGGGCGATAGGCCGCCGCTAGCATCGCGCGCGGGGATGCCCGAAAGTCGCGGGGGCCACCCCCGACGCATACGCTTGACGTCAAGCGTAAAGACTCTTATGTCTCCTGTCGATGATCCTGAGCTATCGCGACAAACGAACCGAGCAGTTCGCAAGGGGTGAGTTCGTGAAAGCCTTTCAGGGCTTTGAAGGCCAGGCCGAAAGGAGGCTCGCGATCTTGAACGCTGCGCCGTCACTCGAGACCCTGCGCGCGCTGCCGAGCAACCGGCTTGAGGTCCTGCGTGGTGATCGCGCTGGGCAGTTCTCGATCAGGATCAACCAGCAATGGCGCGTCTGCTTCACGTGGCTGGATGGCGCGCCAGGACCCTCGGACGTTGAGATTGTCGACTATCACTAAAGGGAGGCCAACCATGTTCAAAAGGGCCGTCCATCCCGGTCAGATCCTGAAGGACGAGTTGGGCGAACTCGGCGTCACGCCGACCGAGTTCGCGCGTCAGATCGATGTGCCACCCAACCGCGTAAGCCAGATCATCGCGGGTAAGCGCGCAATCACCGGCGACACTGCGCTGCGTTTCGGGCACTGGTTCGGCACTGAGCCGCAGTTCTGGTCGAACCTCCAGGTCCAATTCGACATCGCCATTGCCCAGACGATGATCGGTGAAGCCATCAGTCGTCTGCCTACCCGGACGGGCTTGCGTCCCGAAGGCGAGGGGGCGCAGCTCAGGTGACCCGAGGTCGCAGGGAGGCGACTCTCCCGGACTGTGATCTGCCGCCCGGCTCTCCCGAGAGCAGCCGGTCACGGAGGACTGGGGCGAGCAAAGTAAACCGCCATTCGCGCGCGACCCAGTAGCAGATCCAGCTGAACAAGTCTGCTGCGATTTGAACCGAAGCCGAGAACTGCAGTTTTCGCCCCGGCTCCGGGTCACCCTTCCAACCGCCGACGCAGCGGTGTAGCAAAACGTTCTCTTTTTGGATGGATCGGCGGCACGACCAACGACCGCGCGGCACATCAGGAGGCCGCGGCACGGCTGCGCGGTATGGATGGCATGACCCAGGCAGGCAATCCCCCCAACGCCGCTGCGCGCACCTTCCGCAGGACCGCGCCAGTCGGCACGCAGAAGGGCTTCAGCGCCGTCCTGCGCATCACCCGCCTGTGCTTCCGGTATCCGGGGCGGGTTGCACTGGCGCTCGGCGCGACGGTCGCCGCGGTCCTGATGCAACTGGCGATCCCAGTGATCCTCGGCCGTGCCGTCGACGAGTCTCTCGCGATGGTGGACGGGACCGTCGACGTTCTTGCACTCGTCCTCATCGCGCTGACCCTGCTCGCGGCGAGCGTGCTGCGCGGCTTGTTCACGCTTGTGCAGAACTATTACGCCGAAGCCGTTGGTCATGCGCTGGCGCAGGACCTGCGCAACGCGATTTACGACAAGGTGCAGCGGCTGCCGTTTTCCTTCCACGACCGCACCCATTCGGGCGACCTGATCACGGTGGGCATGCTCGACCTTGAAGGCGTGCGCATGTATTTCTCCACCGCACTCGTCCGCGCCTTGCTGCTCGCGCTGCTGATCGGGGTCGGGGCGTGGCTGCTGCTCTCCACCGACTTCGTGCTCGGCCTGCTGGCGCTGTCCTTCGTGCCCTTCGCTGCGTGGCGCAGCTCGGTCATGCAGCTGGCGCTCCGGCGAACCTGGCTGATCCTTCAGGAAAAGCTGGGCGTGCTCAGCCAGGTCATGGAGGAGAACCTTGCGGGCACCCGCGTCGTGCGGGCCTTCGCCGCGACCGAGCACGAGATGGCGAAATTCGACCGGGCCTCCGACGCGGCGCTGCGCTACAGCCACGAACGCATCGACCTGCGGGTGCGCAACACCTCGGCCATGACCTTCGCCTTCTTCTCCGCGATGGGCCTCGTGCTGTTTTATGGCGGCCGACTGGTGGCGACCGGCGAGATGACGGTGGGCGTGCTCGCCACTTTCCTGACCTTCATGACCACCCTGCAGATGCCGGTGCGCCAACTCGGACTGATGGTGAACGCCTACGCGCGTGCCTCGACCTGCGGGGCGCGGCTGTTCCAGCTGCTCGACATGCCCATCGAGATCGCGGACGCGGAGGGTGCACCGGACCTTCGGATCGCCGAGGGCACTCTGCGCCTTGAGGGGGTCAGCTTCGCCTATCCCGGCGACGCCAGCCGCCCGGCCGTCACCGACATTTCCTTCGAGGCCCGCCGCGGCCAGACCATCGGCATTCTCGGCGCGCCGGGGGCCGGAAAGACGACGCTGATGCACCTGCTGCCCCGTTTCTACGACGTGACCGCGGGCAGCATCACGATCGACGGGCAGGACTTGCGCGCGGTCACACTCGCTTCCGTCCGGCAGGCGGTGGCGATCGTGCAGCAGGATGCCTTCCTGTTCACCTCGACGATCGAGAACAACATCGCCTATGCCTCGCCCACCGCCGAAGACCGCAGCATCCGGCGCGTGGCGGACTCGGCGCAGCTTCACGACTACGTCCTCGGCCTGCCGCAGCAATACAGCACGGTGGTCGGCGAGCGGGGCGTGTCGCTCTCGGGCGGGCAGCGGCAGCGGCTGTCCATTGCGCGCACGCTGATGATGGACCCCGCGGTGCTGATCTTCGACGACTCTACCGCCGCCATCGACGCGGGCACCGAAAGCCGCATCCGGGCCGCTCTGAAGCGCTATGCAAGGGATCGCGTCACCTTGATCGTCGCGCATCGGCTCGCGAGCCTCCGGCACGCCGACATGATCCTGTTTCTCGAGGGTGGGCGGATCGTCGAGCGCGGCACGCACGAGGAACTCCTTGCCCTCGGTGGCCGCTATCGGGCGCTCCACGATCTCCAGACCCAGCCCGCTGCCGCAGCGGTGGCGCCGGAGCAGCGGCCATGAGCCTCGACACGACCGCAGCCCCGCGAGAGCCGCAGGACGAGGACGGCGCCCCGCGGGTGCGGGCCGTCGTCGGCTCGACGCGGATCGAGGAGGAGATCTTCGGCCGCGCCTTCGACGGCCGCGTGGTTAGGCGCATCTGGCAGTTCGTGTCCCCCTACCGGCGGCAGATCTGGCGCGCCATCGGGGCCGTGCTGGTCTTCACCCTGTCCCAGCTTGCCATCCCGCTCCTGATCCGCTTTGCCATCGACGCGGGCATGGCGCCGGGCGCGCCGCTCCTTCTGTTGCCCGCCATCGTCGTGCTGTTTGGCCTCACCGTCGTCGTGACCTACCGGGCATCGCTTGCGCAGGAGCAGATCACGGCGCAAGTGGCCGAGCATGTCCTGTTCGACATCCGCCGCCGGATGTTCGCGCATCTCCAGCGCGTCTCGCTGTCCTTCATGGACAAGACCGAGGTCGGGCGGCTGATGTCGCGCCTGCAGGGCGACGTGAACTCGATGCAGGAGTTCCTTGAGACGTCGGTGCAGTCGGTGGGCGACATCGCGCTGCTTGTGGGCATCGTGGCCGTGATGCTGTGGCTCGACTGGCAGCTCGCCGCGCTCGTCCTTCTCGTGCTGCCCGTGCTGCTGGTGTTACGCGTCGTGTGGATTGCCAAGGCGAGGGCGGCCTTCCTCGCCGCGCATGAGGCCAATTCGTTGACGAACGGCGCGCTGGCCGAGGCGATCCACGGCGTGCGTGCCGTGCAGGCGATGGGCCGCAACCGCCTCAACGCCGAGCTTTACGCAGCCCTTGCCAACCGCACCTATCTCGCCCAGCTCCGCGCCGCGGGGCTGTCGCAGATCATGATCCCCATCGTCGATGGCCTCACCGGCATCGCAATGGCGACGGTAGTGGTCGCGGGGGGCCTGATGGTGGCCTCGGGGCGCCTCGAGGTCGGCGTTCTAGTGGCCTTCCTGTTCTACATTCAGCGCTTCTTCGACCCGATCCGCTCTCTGACGATGCAGTATTCGGTGATGCAGCGCGCGATGGCCTCCGGCCACCGGCTGACAGAGGTGCTCGACGTCGCGGTGAGCGTGACCGACGCCCCCGACGCCGTGCCGCTCGGCCCGGCGGATGACGGCTCGGTGGAATTCCGCGGCGTCAGCTTCGGCTACGATCCGGCGAACCCGGTGCTGCGGGATGTGAGCTTCACTGTGAAATCGGGCGAGCGCGTCGCCCTCGTCGGCCCCACGGGGTCGGGCAAGTCGAGCTGCATCTCGCTGATTCACCGGTTCTACGACGTGCAGCAAGGCGCGGTTCTCGTCGGCGGCCGCGACGTGCGGACTGTGACGCAGGAAAGCCTCGGCCGCGATATCGCGATGGTGCTTCAGGAGCCCTACCTGTTTACCGGCACGGTGATGGACAACATCCGCTACGCCTCGGAACAGGCGACGAATGACGCGGTCATCGCGGCGGCAAAGGCGGTCGGCGCCCATGATTTCATCACGGCCATGCCCGACGGCTACGCAACGCTGCTGGAGGAGCGCGGCTCGAACCTCAGCCTCGGGCAGCGCCAGCTTCTCAGCTTCGCGCGCGCGCTGGTGGTGGACGCGAAGATTCTCGTGCTCGACGAAGCGACGGCAAACATCGACAGCTATACCGAACTTCAGATCCAGAGGGCGCTGGAGCGGCTGCTCGAAGGGCGCACAGGTTTGGTGATCGCCCACCGGCTAGCCACGATCCGCAACGCCGACCGGATTGTGGTGCTCCAGCAGGGCCGCAAGATCGAGGAGGGCGACCACGACGCGCTGATGGTGCGGGGCGGCCTCTATGCGAAGCTCTACGACCTGAACTATGCAAGCTTCGATGATCTGCCCGACGCCTTGACTGCCGAGGACTGCCACCAGGCATCATGAGCTGGACCGCGACTAAATGCCATCGCCTATGGCGACACGCCGACCGGATGGCCCAGAAGGCTCTGGCGCGATGACCTCCGTGGTGAT
>NZ_DAIQNN010000109.1:0-7902 GCF_036788415.1 Rubrimonas sp.
GGCCGCTCGACCTTCTTCCTCAGCCTCGAAGACGACCTGATGCGCATCTTCGGCGGCGGTCGGATGGATTCGATGCTCCAGCGGCTTGGCCTTCAGGAGGGCGAGGCCATCGTCCATTCCTGGGTCAACAAGGCCATCGAGAAGGCGCAGGGCAAGGTCGAGGCGCGCAACTTCGACATCCGCAAGAACCTGCTGAAATTCGACGACGTGATGAACGAGCAGCGCAAGGCCGTGTTCGGCCAGCGCCGCGAGATCATGGAGGCCGCCGACATCGCCGACACGGTGCGCGACATGCGCCACGACGTCGTGCGCGAGCTGGTCGCCCGCCACGCGCCCGAGCGCGCCTATGCCGACCAATGGGACGTCGACGGGCTCAAGGCCGAGCTTCTGAAGCATTTCGCGCGAGACATGCCGGTCGAAGAATGGGCGCAGGAAGACGGGATGGACCCCTCGCATCTGCGCGAGCGCATCGAGGCCGAGACCGACAAGGCCGCCGCCCAGAAAGTCGCCGAGATGGGCCCCGACATCGCCCGCCAGATCGAGAAGGCGGTGCTGCTCCAGACCATCGACCATCACTGGCGCGAGCATCTGGTGACGCTCGACCATCTGCGCTCGGTGATCGGCCTGCGCGGCTACGCCCAGCGCGACCCTCTCAACGAGTACAAGTCCGAGGCGTTCTCGCTGTTCGAGGCGTTGCTGGCCCGGTTGCGCACCGAAGTCACCGGCCAGCTCAGCCACATCCGGCTCGCCGCGCCCGAAGCCGCGCCGGCCCCCGCGCCCGCCCCGCAGCTGGAGATGGCGGACGCCGGCCCCTCCGACGTCGCCCTGGTCGAGCGCGCCCCGGTGGCGGGCGCCGACCCGAACGACCCGGGGACCTGGGGACGCGTCGGACGCAACGACGCCTGCCCCTGCGGCTCGGGCAAGAAGTTCAAATACTGCCACGGGCGCCTCTGACGCCCGCCATCGTTCAGCTCTGCGCGACCGGCGCGAAAGCGGTCGCGTGCCGCCGGGCGAGCTCCGCCTTCTGGACCTTGCCCATCGCGTTGCGCGGCAGGGCGTCGGCGAAGAACACCGCGCGCGGCTGCTTGTAGCGCGCAAGCTGCGGCGCGACGGCGGCGACGACCCCCTCCGCGGTGAGGGCGGCGCCCGGCGCCGGCACGACCACCGCCGCGACCCCTTCGCCGAAATCGGGATGCGGCAGGCCGATCACCGCCGATTCGACGACGCCCGGCAGCGCGTCGATCAGCGTCTCGACTTCCTTGGGATAGACGTTGTAGCCGCCCGAAATGATAAGATCCTTCGCCCGCCCGACGATGGACACATAGCCGTCAGGCTCGATCCGCCCCAGATCGCCGGTGATGAAGAAGCCTGACGGGCGGAGTTCGGCGGCGGTCTTCTCCGGCATCCGCCAGTAGCCTTTGAACACGTTCGGCCCGCGCACCTCGATCATCCCGGTCTCGCCCCGCGGCAGCGGCGCCCCGGTGGCGGGGTCGGCGACGATCACCTCCACGTCGCGCAGCGGCAGGCCGACAGTTCCGGCCCGCCTGTCGCCGTCGAGCGGATTGGAGGTGAGCATCCCCGTCTCGGTCATGCCGTAGCGTTCGAGGATCGCGTGGCCGGTCCGGTCGCGCCAGCGCGCATGGGTCTCGGCGAGCAGCGGCGCCGAGCCGGAGATGAACAGCCGCATGCCCGACGTCGCCTCCCGCGTCAGGCCGGGATGGTCCAGCAGGCGGGTGTAGAAGGTCGGCACGCCCATCATCATGGTGGCGCGCGCGGGCCCCTCCCGGGTCATGTCGGCGAGGATCGCGTCGGGGTCGAACTTGGCGTGCAGCAACATCCGCGCGCCGGAGATCAGCGCCGTGTTGGTCGCCACGAACAGCCCGTGCGTGTGGAAGATCGGCAGGGCGTGGATCAGCACGTCCGACGGGCCCATCCCCCATGTCCCGACGAGCGTCGCGCCGTTCGAGGCGATGTTGCGATGGGTGAGCATCGCGCCTTTCGAGCGGCCCGTGGTGCCCGAGGTGTAGAGGATCGCCGCCAGGTCGTCGGGCCCGCGCGGAACCGCCTCCGCCAGCGGCGCCAGCGCAGCGGCCATCTCCGCGAGGCTCCCCGAGCCGTTCGCGCCCAGCGTCAGCACGCGCCCCACCCCCGCCTGCGCCGCCACCGGCGCCAACGCCGCCTCGCGCGAGGGGTCGCAGACAAAAACCGCAGGCTCCGCGTCGTCAAGGAAATAGCCGATCTCGGCGGGGGTGTAGGCGGTGTTGAGCGGCAGGAGCGCAGCGCCCGCCAGCACTAGGCCCATCGCCAGATGCAGCGCCTCGAGCGACTTCTCCACCTGCACGGCGACGCGGTCTCCGGGGGCCGCGCCGGCTTCGGCGAGCGCCGCCGCCATGCGCGCCGCCGCCTCCCAGAACTCCCCGCGCGTCTGGACGGCGTCGCCGAGATGGATCAGCGGATCGTCCGGGCGGCCCGCCGCGCAGAGCGCGCGGGCGAGGTGGTTGGCGTCGTGCATCGTCGCGTCTCCGGTCTCAGGCCTTCGCCGCGGCGCGCGCCGCAGGGCGGGCGCGCGACAGTTTGCGCACGGCGGGCGCGCAGATCACCTCGCCGCCATTGGCGTATGCCTCGTGGTTCTTCTCGATGGCGTCGAGGTCGTAGAGGTAGTTGACCATCGCGCCCCAGCTCGCGGCGCGCCCGCGCGGCGACAGGTCCGCCGCGGGGTTGACCCGGTCGAGCCGCGCGCCGTTGCCGAGATGGAACCGCGCCACCGGGTCCGCCGCGCCGCCGCGGGGGCCGCGCGCCTCCACGAGATAGCGGGCGGCGAGCGCCGCGACGTCCCCGGTCGCCGCGCGCCACGCGGCGGCGTCGAGATCGGGCGCGAGCGCGTCGAGCCGCGCGACCGCCTCGATCTCCGCGGGCTCCAACATCCCGGCATCGCCCCGCGCCGCCTCGGCTCGCGCCCAGTCGCGCAGGCCGGGGATGGGGGAGAGCGTCGCGAAGCCGCGCAGGCCGGGGAACTCGCGCGCCAGATCCTCCGCCACCTGCTTGATCAGGAAGCTGCCGAAGGAAATCCCCCGCAGCCCCGCCTGACAGTTCGAGATGGAGTAGAACACCGCCATCCGCGCCCTGGCGGGGTCGAGCGGCGCGCGGCTCTCGGCGAGGATCGGCGCGATGGCGTCGGGCATGGCCTCGGTCAGCGCCACCTGTACGAAGATCAGCGGGTCGTCGCGCAGGGCGGGGTGGAAGAAGGCGTAGAGCCGCCGGTCGGGCGCGGCGACGCGGCGGCGCAAATCGTCCCAGCCCTGGATCTCGTGCACCGCCTCATAGGCGATGATCTTCTCGAGGATCGCCGCCGGCGTGTTCCAGTCGATGGCGCGCAGCTCCAGAAAGCCGCGGTTGAACCACGAGGCGAACAGATGCCGGAAATCGCCGTCGAGCGACGCGAGTTCGGGGTGCTCGGCCATGCATTCGAGCAGATCGGCCCGCATCCGCACCAGCGCGGCCGTGCCGCCCGGCGCGAGGTTCAGGCGGCGAATCAGCTCCTGCGTGCGCGGCTCGCAGGCGTGATGCAGCGCGCGCGAGGCCGACGGCCCCTCGGCGCGGCGCCGCTCCAGCGCCGCCTCCAGCGCGGCCTCGTCCACGCCGAAGCGGGTGAGGCCGGCGAGGAACACGTCGCGTTTCTCGGCCTTCGAGAGGCGCGCATAGCGGTCGAGGATCTCGCGCGCCATGGCGAGGCCCGTCGCCTCGCCCCGCCCCGACAGCAGCGCCTCGCACAGATCGGCGAGCGAGGGCTGCGCCGCGCCTTTCCATGGGCTGAGCGCCCGCCCCGCATCCGCCACCCGCGTCCACAGATCGCCGATGAGCCCGGTCGTCGTCTGAAATGTCGTCTGAACCTGCGCAGTCGCCATCATCGCACTCCCATCGCCAAGTCCGGAAGCCAGGTCGCCAGCCCCGGAAACACGCACAGGATGATGATGGCGAGAATCATGCAGCCGACATAGGGCAGAGAGCCCCTCAGGATGGTCCTGAGCGAGATGTCGGGCGCGATTCCGTTGATGACGTAGAGATTCAGACCCACCGGCGGTGTGATCAGCCCGATCTCCATGTTGATCGTCAGCACCACGGCGAACCAATAGGGGTCGAATCCCGCCGACAGCACGATCGGCATCAGCACCGGCGCCGCCATCAGGATCACCGCTACGGGCGGCAGGAAGAAGCCCGCCACCAGCAGGAAGACGTTGATGGCGCCCATCAGCACCCAGCGGTTCACATCGAGCCCGGCGATCCACTGCGCGACCGTCTGTGTGATGAACAGCGAGGACAGCATGTAGCTGAACACCCCCGCCGCCCCGATGATGAACATGATCATCACCGACTCGCGCGTGCTGTCGCGCAACACCGTCCAGAGCGCGGAGAAGCTCCACATACGGTAGATGACGACCGCCACCGCCACGCAGGCGAGAGCGCCGACGGCGGCGGTCTCGGACGGCGTGGCGATCCCGCCATAGAGCGCATAGAGCACGGCCACGATGATCGCGAGGAAGGGAAGGACGCGCGGCAGCACCTCGAGGCGCTCCGCCCAGCTGTAGCCCGCGCCGCGGCCCATCAGATGGATGGCGCCCGAGCGCCACGTGTCGAAGATCGACCACGCCATGAACAGGCCGGTCAGCATCAGACCGGGGATGACGCCTGCGAGAAACAGCCGCCCGATCGAGGTCTCGGTGGCGATGCCGTAGACGATCATCGTCACCGAAGGCGGAATGAGGATGCCGAGCGTGCCGCCCGCCGCAATCGACCCGGCGGCCACCGTGTCCGGGTAGCCGCGCTTGCGCATCTCGGGAATGCCCATCTTGCCGATGGCCGCGCAGGTCGCGGGCGAGGAGCCCGACATCGCCGCGAACAGCGCGCAGGCGCCGAGATTGGACACGACGAGGCCGCCGGGCACCCGCGTCATCCAGCGCTCCAGCGCCTCGTAGAGGTCGGCGCCCGCGCGGGTCGAGGCGATGGCGGCCCCCATGATGATGAACATCGGGATCGAGAGCAGCGCGAAATCGTTGAGCTTGCCGAACAGCACTTCGGGGATCAGCTCGAGCGCGCCGAACCCGTCGAACACCAGCAGGAACCCGGCTGCGACGATCAGCAATCCCGACGCCACCGAGACCCCCGAGAACAGCACGATGGTGGTGACGACCCCGACCAGCGCCCCGAGGATCAGCGGATCCATCAGTAATCCTCCTCGAAATCGCCGTGCAGCGCGACGTCCTCGCGGCCGAAGACCGTCTCGACCAGATCGGCTGCGAGCTGCAGCAGGAACAGCCCGAAGCCCAGCGGCATCGCCAGATAGGGAATCCAGAGCGGCGGACCCCAGACCGTGTCGGAGCGCCAGCCGCGGCTGCGGGCGAGTTCGAAGATCTCGAAGCCGTAGAAGGCGGCGACCCCGATCACCGCCATCGTCATCAGCAGCGTCAGCATCGCCATCCCGCGCCGCAAGACCGGCGGCAGGAGGTTGGGCACGAGATCGACGTTCACATGGCCGCGCAGAAGCTGCACATAGGGCAGGCCGACCAGCGTCGCCCCGATCACGAGGAAGATCACGGCCTCCGTCTGCCAGACGGTCGACGCGTTCATCACCGTCCGCACCCAGATCATCTGGCAGGTGACCGCGACGGCGGCGAGGATCATCAGCGCCGAAGCGACGCCGGCGGCGGTCGAGAGCGCGCCGACGCCGCGCACGGCCAGCGCAAGCGGCGCAGGCAGAGATACCGGCGCTTTCGCGCCGGGGGCTTTTCCGGCCATCGCGCGACTCCGTCAGGGCGTCGGGGAAAAAGGGAAGGGGGCCCGGCGGGTTGCGCCGGGCCGGGCCGTCACTCGACGGCGAGCGCGAGGTCGAGCAGGCGCTGGCCGTCCGGCGCGCTGTCGACGAAGGACGGGAAGGACGAGCGCTTGGCGACCGCCAGCCACGCGTCGAAATCCGCCTGCGTCATCTCGGCGATCTCGACGCCCGCGTCGCGGAACGTCTGGGTCGCGGCGTCGTCGGCGAGCTTGGCTTCGGCGAGATAGAACGCCTCGGCCTTCTCGGCGGCGGCGCGCAGGGCGGCCTGCTGTTCGGGCGTCAGCGCCTCGAAAGCCGTCTTGTTCATCAGCAGCGGCTGATACATGAACCACAGCGCGATGTCGGCGGGCGGCGTGTAGCACTTCACCTGCTCGTAGAGGCGGAACGAGGCGAAGCTCTCCGACGAGGTCATCGCCGCGTTCAGCACGCCGGTCTGCATCGCGTTGTAGATTTCCGACGAGGCGAGCGAGGTGATCGACGCGCCGGCCTCGGCCAGCATCTGCTCGAACGACTTGCCGGCGGCGCGGATCTGCTTGCCCTGCACGTCCTCGGGCTTGGCGATGCAGCCTTCGATAGAGCCGAAGCCGCCCGCGAGATAGCCGTGCACGAGCACCATCACGTCGTCCTCGGCCATGATCTTCTCGAGTTCGTCCATGAAGGGCGAGTTCACGAGGCGCGCGGCGTGGTCGTGGTTCTTCACGAGGCCCGGCATCAGGGTGAGGTTGTAGGCGGGGCGCTGACCGCCGGCGTAGCTCAGCGGAAGAACGGTCATGTCGAGGCGGCCGCGCGAGAGCGGGTTGTACTGCTCCAGCGCCTTGAACAGCGAGCCCGACGGGAAGATCTTGATCTCCAGATCGACATTCGCGGCGGCGACTTCGTCGGCCACCATCTGCGCGACCTTGTGGCGGACGTCGCCGGTCGACCACTGATGGCTGAGCCGGAGTTCGGCGGCGGAAGCAGCGCCGGCGACGGCGAAAGACAGGGCGGCCGAAGCCGCAAGGCGCGAAAGCGCGGTCATGAAAGTTCCTCCCAGGATGCGCGGGGTTCGGCGGCGCCGGCCCGTTTGCGCGCGTTATGTCGAAAGACTAAGCGCGCGATGCGCTCAGATGCAAGCGTCTTGCATACACGAAACGCCTTGCTGCATGCCGGGCGCCCTTCTACTCTCGCTTCATGAGCGATGTGGGGGCCGACATCGAGGGTGGAGCGCCGCGCGACGTGGAGCGCGCGGGCGTCGAAAAGCGCGCCGACGCGCTGCGCGACGCGCTGGAGGATGAAATCCTGACAGGCCGCCTCGCGCCGGGCGCGCGGCTCGAGGAAGTCGCGCTGGCGCGGCGCTTCGGCGTCTCGCGCACGCCAATTCGCGAGGCGCTGCTGCAGCTCTCCGCCTCCGGGCTCACCGAATACAGGCCGCGGCGCGGCGCATCCGTCGCTCAGATCGGCCCTCGCCGGCTCGGCGAGATGTTCGAGGTGATGGCCGATCTTGAGGCGATGGCGGCGCGTCTGGCCGCGCGCCGCGCCGGCCCCGAGGACGTCGCGGCGATCCGCGAGGCGCACGAGGCCTGCGCGCGCGCCGCCGAAGCGGGCGACGGCGACGCCTATTATTATGAGAACGAGCGCTTTCACGACCTGATCCGTCGCGCCGGTCGCAACGGATTTCTCGCCGAGCAGGCCGACGCGCTGCAGAAGCGCCTGCGGGCCTATCGCCGTCTGCAACTGCGCGCGCGCGGGCGCATCGAGGCGTCCTTCGCCGAGCACGAGACGGTGATGGAGGCGATCGCTCGCGGCGACGAAACCCCTGCCGCCGAGGCGATGCGAGCCCATGTCGCCGTACAGGGCGAGCGTTTCGCCGACCTGCTCGCTTCGCTTCCAACTTCCGGCGCGACTGCGGTAGGCTGAACCCACCTTCTGGCCTTTCTGCGCTATCGACCACTGGATGAAAATCCGGTGGTCGACCATCTTCTCCAGGCGCTTTGGCGATTATCAGACTCGTATTTAGAAAAGAAACTTTGCTAACTTAGTGTAACACAAAATATTCCCTGTGCTTGATTCAAGTCAACGAGCCAATTTACTTA
>NZ_DAIQNN010000110.1:0-7902 GCF_036788415.1 Rubrimonas sp.
GTGGATCTCGGGTATTGTTTTCCGTGGCGACTTCGGCTGGTCGTTCGAGTGGAATCGCCCGGTAGCGGAACTGATCTGGGAGCGGATGGGCGTCACGCTGGCTATTTCGGGGGCCGCGCTTCTGTTTGTCTGGGGCGTGTCGTTGCCGATCGGCATCTTTTCAGCAGTGTACCGGCATTCCGTCGGCGACCATGTCTTCACCTTCTTCGGCTTCCTCGGCCTCGCGATCCCCAACTTCATCCTCGCGCTCACGCTGATGTATCTGTCGTTCCGCTATCTGGGGCAGAACGTCGGCGGGCTGTTCTCGCCCGAGTTCCAGGAGGCGCCGTGGTCGGTGGCGCGGGTCTGGGACATGCTGTCGAACCTGTGGATTCCCGTCGTGGTCATCGGGACGGCCGGCACGGCGGGCTTGATTCGCGTGCTGCGCGCCAATCTCTCGGACGAACTGAACAAGCCCTATGTCCTGACCGCGCGCGCCAAGGGCCTGCCGGAGCATCGGGTCATCTTGCGCTATCCCGTCCGGATCGCGCTCAATCCCTTCATCTCCTCCATCGGCTGGGTGCTCCCGGAGCTGATCTCGGGTGCAACGATCACCGCCATCGTGCTCAACCTGCCGGCGGCGGGGCCGTTGCTGCTGCGCGCGCTCACCTCGCAGGACATGTATCTGGCGGGCAGCTTCATCCTGCTGATGGGCGTGCTGACGCTGGTGGGCATGCTGATCTCCGACCTGCTGCTCGCCGCGCTCGACCCCCGCATCCGGTTCGGCCGATGACCGCCGCGCCCGACATCGAGGAGGACGGCCCGGCGATCAGCCCGCTGCGGGATGGCGGCCGCACCGCGGACGTGGCCGTGGCCGGGCAGTGGACGCTGATCCGGCGCAAGTTCGCCCGCAACAAGGTCGCCGTGGCCGCGCTGGCGGTTGTGGTCGCCGTCTATCTGGTCGGCGCGTTCGCCGAGTTCCTCGCCCCCGGCCCGCCCGACCGCGCCCGGCCGCAGTTTTCCTACGCGCCGCCGCAGTCGGTGGCGCTGTTCGCGCCGGGGCCGGACGGCGGGCGCGTGTTCCTTCCGCACGTGAAGGGCTACGCGGTCACCATCGACCCGGTGGCGCTCCGGCGCAGCTTCGTGGTGGACGACAGCCGGATCGTGCCCATCGGCCTCCTTGTCGAGGGGCCGCCCTATGCGCTCTGGGGCGTCGTTCCGATGACGCGCAGGCTCTTCGGGCCGCTCGACCCGAACCAACCGATGTTCCTGATGGGGGCGGACCGGCTCGGGCGCGACCTGCTCAGTCGGCTGATCTTCGGAGCCCGCACCTCGACTACGATCGGGCTGCTGGGCGTCACGCTGACGCTGAGCATCGGCGTCGTGCTCGGGGCGCTGTCGGGCTACTATGGCGGCTGGGTGGATCTCTGCATCCAGCGTGTCATCGAGGTGGTCAGCGCCATGCCGACCATACCGCTCTGGCTCGGGCTCGCGGCGGCCATTCCACTCACCTGGTCTCCGCTGACGGTCTATTTCGTCATCACGTTGATCGTTTCGCTCGTCGCCTGGACGGCGCTGGCGCGAGAGGTGCGCGGGCGCTTCCTGTCGCTGCGCGACGAGGACTTCGTCACCGCGGCGAGGCTGGATGGCTCGGGCGAGACGCGGGTGATCTTCCGTCACATCCTCCCCTCCCTGACGAGCCACATCCTCGCGGTCGTCACGTTGGCCATCCCGACGATGATCGTCGCCGAGACAGCGCTGTCCTTCCTCGGGATCGGGCTGAAGCCGCCGGTCGTCTCCTGGGGGGTGCTGCTGCAGGACGCGCAGAACATCCGCACCGTCTCGACCGCCCCGTGGCTGCTGATCTGGCCCGCCGGCTCGGTCGTCGTGACGGTGCTCGCGCTGAACTTCATGGGCGACGGTCTGCGCGACGCCGCCGACCCCTACGCGTCATGAACGTCGCCGCTCTGACGCGGGAGACCGTGACGCGGCGGGCGAGCGCGGTGCTCAGCGTTCAGGGGCTGAGCGTCGACTTTCACCTGCGCACCCACATCCTGCATGCGGTGCGCGACGTGTCCTTCGAGTTGCGGCGCGGGCGCACGCTGGCGCTGGTGGGCGAGAGCGGTTCGGGCAAGAGCGTCACCGCGCGCGCCATCATGCGCCTGATCGACCCCACCGCGCGGATGACCGCCGGACGCATTCTGCTCGACGTCGAGGGCCGCACGGTGGACCTCGCCGCCATGCCGCCGACCGGCAGGGCGATCCGCGCCATCCGCGGCCGTCGCATCGGGCTGGTGTTCCAGGAGCCCATGAGCTCGCTGTCTCCCGTCCACAGCATCGGCTCGCAGATCGCCGAGGCGCTGCGGCTGCACCGCGGGCTCGACAGGCGAGCCGCGAAGGCGGCGACGGTGGACCTCCTGCGTCAGGTCGAGATCGCGGACCCCGAGCGGATGGCGGCCCGCTATCCGTTCGAATACTCGGGCGGGATGCGCCAGCGCGCGATGATCGCCATGGCGCTCGCCTGCGAACCGGACGTGCTGATCGCCGACGAGCCGACGACGGCGCTCGACGTCACCACGCAGGCCGAGATCCTCGACCTGATCCTGCGGCTCCAGCAGGCGCGCGGCATGGCGATGCTGCTCATCACCCATGACCTCGGGATCGTCGCGGAGGTGGCCGAGGACGTCGCGGTCATGCGCTACGGCCGCATCGTCGAGGCCGGCCCGGCGACCGATGTGCTGGTGCGCCCCCGCACCCCTTACGCCCGACGCCTGCTCGACGCGACCACGAGGCTGGAGGCCCCGCGCCCCCGCGCCGCTCCATCGCCGGACGCGCCGGCGATCCTGAGCGTGCGGGGCCTCGGCAAGACATTCGGACGCGCCGTGCGGGCGGTCGAGGACGTCTCCTTCGACCTGCGCGACGGCGAAAACCTCGGGATCGTGGGCGAGAGCGGGTCCGGCAAGACAACCCTCGGCAGGCTGATCCTGCGCGTCGTCGAGCCCACCGAGGGCGTGGTGACGTGGCGATCCCAGCCGGGACGCGAGGCGGACGTGAGGCGGATGGACCGCCGCGCGCTGGCGGATTTCCGGCGTCAGGTGCGGATGGTGTTCCAGGACCCCTACGCCTCGCTGAATCCGCGCATGACGATCGGCCAGATCGTCGGCGAGCCCTTGTGGGTCGCCGGCCGCGCGCGCGGCGCCGCGCTGACCTCGCGGGTGGAGGAGTTGCTGGATCTGGTCGGCCTCGACCCTGCGGCGCGCGAGCGCTATCCGCACGCCTTCTCCGGCGGCCAGCGCCAGCGCGTCGTGATCGCGCGCGCGCTGGCGCTCGATCCGCGCGTCATCGTCGCCGACGAGGCGACGTCCGCGCTCGACGTCTCGATCCGTGCGCAGATTCTCGACCTGATGCTTTCGCTGCAGCAGCGGCTTTCCCTGAGCTACCTGTTCATCTCCCACGACATCGCCGTGGTCCGCTACTTCTGCGACCGCGTGATCGTGATGCGCCGCGGTCGCGTCGTGGAGACCGGGACCGCCGAGCAGGTCTGCCGCGACCCTCGCGAGCCCTACACGCGCGCGTTGATATCCGCCGTTCCAAGCCCCGACCCTCGCGCCCGCCGCATGGCGAACCGCACCCGCTTCGCCGGCTGAAAGCCGGTCCCCGAACCACAACGGAGGCGTCATGAGCCGAGCCCTGCCCCAGGTCCCCTTCGGTGCCGTCTATTTCCGCAAGTCGAACCCGCCGCGCGATGACTGGGCGCGCGATTACGCCCAGGCGGCGGCTGACGGGCTGAACGTGTTCCGCCACTGGTTCATGTGGAGCGCCATCGAGCGCGCGCCCGGCCGCTACGACTGGAGCGACTATGATCGTCAGCTCGACCTCGCGGCCGAACACGGCATCGGCACGATCATCGCGGAGCTCATACACGCCGCGCCGGACTGGGGCCTGCGCCGGTTCGCCGACGGTCGCGTCCTGCGCGCGGACGGCCGGCCGCTGCCCTCGATCATGGGGGTCTCGGCCGCGACGGGGGGCTTCGCCGCGAACGGCGGCGGCGCCGGCACGCTGACGCTGAACTGCCCGGCGGTGCGGGAGGCCGCGGGCGCCTTCCTCACCGCGCTGGCCGAGCGCTACCGCGGTCACCCCGGCCTCATCGGCTATGACGTGTGGAACGAGTGCAACTATGCGCCGAACGTCGACTTCAACCCGCACACCAAGGGGGCTTTCCGCCACTGGCTGCGCGAGAAATACGGCGATCTCGATGCGCTTGCGGTCGCATGGAACCGCTACTCCTACGCGGAATGGGAAGATGTCGAGCCGCCGAGCCAGACCGCCCCGTATCCCGAGTGTATCGACTGGACCGACTTCAAGCGGGACAACTTCTACGGCCAGATGCAGTGGCGCATCGACACCATCCGCGCCGTGGACTCCGATGCGCTGATCGCGGCCCACGGCGTCGCCGGCGCGATCACCGACATGGCGGCGCGGGGCTGTGACGACTGGCTCGCCGCCTCCAAGGTGCAGCTCTACGGCTACACGTGGATACAGGCCCGCAAGGGCGCCCAACCGTGGCGCAACATCTTCGGCGCCGATCTCGTCCGCGGCGCTTCCCGCGGCAAACCGTTCTGGCACGCAGAGCGCCAGGGCGGGCCGCTCTGGATGCAGCCCCAGGTGTTGGGGCGCGACAAGGAGGACGGCCGCGTCGCCGAGCCCGAGGATCTGCGGCTGTGGTGCCTGACCTCCTTCGCCGGCGGCGCCAAGGGCATGATGAATCTGCGCTTCCGTCCCCTGCTGGACGGACCGCTGTTCGGGGCCTTCGGCTCATACGGGCTGGACGGCGCTCCGACCCCGCGCTCCGAGATGGCCGCGGCCATCGCGCGGTGGGCCAACGACCCCGAACAGGCCGGCCTGTTCGCCGTAAACCCGGTGCGCGGCGACGTCGGTCTTGTGGTCTGTCCCGAAACGCAGACCTTCGACCGGCTCTTGAGCCACGAGGGCGGCTTCGACACCTATGCGGCGTCGATGTGGGGCGCCTATCGCGGCTTCCTCGACAACGGCGCCCAGCCCGACTGGGTGCACATCGACGACATCGCGGACTATGCGGCCCTCTATTTCCCCTACCCGATCATGCTGCCCGAGCGGCGCGCAAAGGCGCTGGCCGACTGGGTGGAGGCCGGCGGCGCGCTGATATGCGAGGCGTGCCCGGGCTATTTCGGCGATCGCGGCAGGGTCTGGCAGACCCAGCCCGGCGCAGGCCTCGACCGGCTGTTCGGCGCGCGCGAGACCGAGGCCGAGTTCATGCCCGACATCGGCGACCGCGTGAGATTCCTTTTCGACGGCCTGACGGTCACCGGCGGCGGCTTTCTGCAGGCGTACGAGCCGGCAGGTGGAACCATACGCGGCCGCTTCACCGACGGACGCGTCGCCGTGGTCGAGCACCGTCACGGCGAAGGGCGCACCCTGCTCGTCGGCACTCAGCCCGCCTGCACCTACCACCACCGGGAGAACGAGGATGGTCGCCGATGGTTCTCCACCTGCCTCGACTGGCTGGCGCCCGCGCGGCGCGTGCGGTGCGCCAACCCCACCGTGCTGGCGCGGCTGCACGAGGGCGACGGTCAGCGCTGTCTCTGGCTCGTCAACCCGACCCGCAGCGCGCAATCCGGCGCGGTCTTGGTCGACGGCGCAGTCCCTGAGCGCGCATCGGGGCGCTGGATCGGCGAGAGCGGCTCGTGGGAGGATGGCCGCTTCGTCGTCCCCCCTCGCGACGCTCTGGTGCTGCAATGGTCGCAGTAACGATGGCGCCGCCCGGCAACCCAGTCGTGGCGGCGCCGTCAGTCTCGCATCCTTCGCCGCGGCAAGGCGCGATCCCCTCGATGGCGCAGGAGCCGACCGACGCCTCCGAACGCGCGCGAAACTCGGAGCCCCTCTGGCGCGAGAGCTTCGAAAGCCGGCCATGACTGCCGCCGGCTAGGACATCGCACCTGCGATCAGTAGCCCGCATCCCAGGCGGCGACCTGCGCGCGGGCGCGGGCGGCGATGTCGCAGACAGCCCTGCCGGGGGCGTAAAGCGCGCTTCCCAACCCGAATCCCGAGGCCCCGGCCCGCCGCCACGCGGCGAAATCGTCGGGGCCGACCCCACCGACCGGATACATCGCGACCGCCGCCGGCAGCACCGCGCGCAGCGCCGCGAGGCCTGCGGGCTCCAGTTGCGCCGCTGGAAACAGCTTCAGCCCATCGGCCCCGGCCCGAAGGGCGGCGAAGCACTCCGTTGCGGTGAAGGCGCCAGGCAGGCACGTCAGACCGGCCGCCTTCGCCGCCGCGATCACCTCGGGGTCGGTGTTGGGCGCCACGATGAGCTTTCCGCCGGCTTGCGCCACAGCCGCTACCTCGCCCGCCGTCAGCACCGTCCCGGCGCCCACGAGGGCGTCACGGCCGAAGGCGTCGGCGAGGCGGGCGATGCTGACCAGCGGTTCGGGAGAGTTGAGCGGCACCTCGATGCGGTCGATGCCCGCAGCGATCAGCGCCTCCCCGACAGGCAGGGCCTCGTCCGGGGTCAGGCCGCGCAGGATCGCGATGAGTGGGCGCGACATGGGTACCGCCTCAGGGTTCGGCGCCGTCGACGCGACGGATCGCGGTTCCTCGCCGCGCTGGGCGGCGAGCGTCGCGGCACCCTTCCGCGAAACCGGGCGCCCCTGTCCAGCCCCGCATCCCTGGAAAGGCTCCGGCTCGGCTCACTTTTCGTCCGAGGCGAGGACGGCGGCGAAACCGCGCTCGGCCGCGGCGTCCACGATGCGCGTCGGCCCCTCTCCGAAACGGGCGAGCGCCATACGGTAGCGCTCCACGAGCGCCGGCGCGCCGACGAGCGTCAGCGCGGACCCGCCGAAGCCGCCGGCGCAGGCCTCCGAAATCTCGGCGCCGATCAGCACGCCGGACAGATAGTCCGCCACCCCGGTCGCGGGCGTCGCGCCCAGCAACACGCCGGAGCGCGCCGCGAACAGCGCACCGAGCGGCCTGCCGGCCTTCGCGGCTGCGAGCCCGGCGGCGAAGGCCGCGTCATCCGGCGGCCCCTCCTGCGCCAACCTGCCCGCCAGCGAGCGGCGCAGGACGAGATCGTAGAGCTCACCGGTCATCCAGGTGCCGAACCCGCGGACCACGCCGTCGGTGACCCGGGCCCATTTGCTGTGCGTTCCCGGCAGCACGATCGTCTCCTCGGCCCCACCGCCCATTGACCCCAGGATCAGCAGTTCCTCGCCACGCATGACGTCGGGCGCGGGCGTCCGCTGGCACAGGCCGGGTAGGAAGACGCACTCCACTCCCCGCACTGCGCGACGCTCCGCACGCCCCAGCAGCCCCTCGACCGCGGCCGGGCATTCAAGATACGGGCTTTCGACCCAGCCGTTGCGCGACGTGATCATCCCGGCCAACAGGACGCGGTCCGCCCCGACGATCCAGTCGCCAAGCCGGTCGAAGAGCGCCGGCTCGAAATCCCCCTGCGCCATGTCGCGGATTCCGCCGTCCGGAGACTGTCGCGACTCGACCGCGCGCACGCCCTCGAACCGCCACGCCCGGAAATTGGTCGAGCCCCAGTCGACGCAGACAGAGACGCGCCCGCTCATGCGTCGGCACTCTCGACCGGGCGCAGCGCGGCGTCGATCTCGGCGCGGTGGCGGGCCGTTTCAGCGAGGCCGAAGTCGGAGGGCGCAAGCGTCGGCGCGCGGTCTAGCACCGGCGCCACGCCAGCCTGCGCCTCGAACGGCCGCTTGCCGTAGCAGAGCATTCCCGGCGGTGAGCGCGACATGAACACGATGGCCGGCAGGATGCGGCGGTGAATCTCCCAGGCTTCGGAGAGCGCGGTATCGTGCCCCTCGCGCCAGAGCGCATAGATGCGGGCTTGCGCCGCGAGGAAGTCCGGGGCGGGGATCAGGCCAC
>NZ_DAIQNN010000111.1:0-7883 GCF_036788415.1 Rubrimonas sp.
GATGGGCGTCGCCCTCTGGGCCTTCCTGCGGCACTCGAAAGCCGGGCGCGCCATGCGGGCGACGTCGCAAGACGCGATGGCGGCGAAGCTGGTCGGGATCGACACCGACCGCATGTACATGATCGCCTTCGCCATCGGTGTGGCCACCACGGCCTTCGGCGGCGCAGTGATCCTCCCCTACATCACCGCTTCGCCAACGGTCGGCGCGCAGTTTGTGGTGTTGATGTTCACCGCGGTGGTCCTGGGAGGCCTTGGAAGTGTGGTGGGGGCGGTTGTCGGCGGCATAATGGTCGGCCTGATCCAGTCCTTCTCGGCGCTGTTTCTTCCGATACAGCTTCAGAACCTCGTCCTGTTCGTGGTGTTCATCCTGGTGCTCGCCTTGAAGCCGGAGGGGCTGACAGCCCGCAGGCGCGCATGACGATGAGCACCCGCAATATCATGCTGCTCGGCGCGGTCGTCCTGCTGCTGACAGTCGCGCCGTTCTTGCTCGACCCGCAGGGTTACGGACTCCGCATACTCTGCCTGATGCTCCTTTTCGCGGCGCTCGGTCAGGCTTGGAACATCGTGGGCGGCCTCGCCAACCGCATCTCCCTCGGCCACGCAGCGTTTTTCGGTATCGGGGCCTATGCGTCGACCATTCTCCAGCACAGCCACGGGCTCTCGCCGTGGATCGGCGGCGTTGTCGGCGTCTTCCTTGCCGTCGTTTTCGCGCTGCTCCTGAGCGTCCCCACGGTCCGGCTTCGAGGCCACTACTTCGCCCTCGCGACGCTGGCCGCCGGCGAGGTGATGCGCGTCTCCGCGAACAGCTGGTCGAGCCTCACCGGCGGCCCGGTCGGCATTTCGGTTCCCTTCATCCGCGGGGACAATCTGTGGATGATGCAGTTCTCCACCGTGCGGCCGAACTACTATTTCTTTCTCGCCGCGCTCCTGATCGTCACCGCCGTCTTCTGGTGGATCAAGACCGGTGCGATCGGCTACCGGCTGCGCGCGATCAAGGAGAACGAGGAAGCCGCTGAAGTGATCGGCGTCGACACCTTCCGGGTCAAGCTGATCGCAAGTGTGGTCTCGGCGGCGATGACGGCGTTCCTTGGCACGCTCTACGCCCAGTTCCAGTTCTTCTTCGACCCGGATACGATCTTCGGCATCGCCTATATCTCCGTGAAGATGGCGCTGATCGCCATTCTCGGCGGCGTGGGCACGGTTTTCGGCCCCTGGGTCGGGGCGGCGTTCATCATCCCGATGGAGGAACTCGCCAACAGCTACTTCGGCGCGAGCGCGGCAGGGCTGTCGCAGTTCGCCTATGGCGTGATCCTTATCGCCGTCATCCTGCTCAATCCACGGGGCCTCATTGCGCTCGGCGCCGACCTGCGCGCGCGCCTGTCGCGAAAGGAGAAGGGCTGATGGACGGGCCGATCCTCGAGGTCAGGAACCTCACACGCGCCTTTGGCGGTCTCGTCGCGGTGAACGATGTATCCTTCAGCGTGGCCCGGGGCGAGATCGTCGGCCTGATCGGACCGAATGGCGCTGGCAAGACCACGCTCTTCAATCTCCTGGTGGGTCTGTTTCCTCCGACCCGGGGCGAAATCCGCCTGAAAGGCGAGCGGCTCGAGGGCCTGAAGCCGAACCGCATCGCCGCGCGCGGCATGACCAAGACCTTTCAGAATGTCGCGCTGTTCATGGAATCCTCCGTGCTCGACAATGTCGTCACGGGCGGGCTTCTGCACGATCCGCTGCCACGGGCCCGCGAAAGAGCCCGACAGGTGCTCGATCGCGTCGGGCTCAGCGGGATCGCCGACAAGCGGGCGGGAGAGCTTTCCTTTCCCGAGCGGGCGCGCGTCGAGGTCGCACGCGCGCTCTGCACCCAGCCGAAGCTTCTCCTGCTCGACGAGGTCATGGCCGCGCTCACGCCCGCAGAGATGGAGGAGGTGATCGCGCTCGTTCGCAGCCTGCGCGACGAGGGGATCACCTTCATCGTCGTCGAGCACCACATGAAGGCCGTGATGAAGCTCTGCGAGCGCCTGCTGGTGCTGAACTTCGGCGAACTGATCGCTGACGGGGCCCCGATCGAGATCGGCCGCAACAAGCGTGTGATCGAGGCCTATCTCGGCAGCGCCTACGCGCAGACGCACGATCAGGGCGTCGCCACCACGGAGGCCTTGTGATGGCGACGGTCGGGCCGGCTTTCACTCCTCCCGCGGCGGCGCCCCTGCCGGACGCGCTCCTGTCGGTGCAGGGACTCTGGGCGTCCTATGGCGAGGTCTGGGTGCTGCGCGATGTCAACCTGGTCATGCGCAAGCAGGAGTTTCTCGCCGTCATCGGCGCGAACACGGCCGGCAAGAGCACGCTGCTGCGCACGATTTCCGGCCTCATGCCGAAGGTGCGGGGCGACATCAGCTTCGACGGGTCCGACCTCGCCGCCGTGCCTGCGCACAGGATCCCGGCTCTCGGCATCGCGCACGTGCCGGAGGGGCGTCATGTCTTCGTCGACATGACGGTGGAGGAAAATCTCTATTCAGGCGCGCATGCGCGGCGAGGCCGCGATCCGAAGGCGACGCTCGAACGCATCTTCGACCTCTTTCCGCGGCTGAAGGAGCGGCGCAACCAGATCGCCGGAACGCTGTCAGGCGGCGAGCAGCAGATGGTCGCCGTGGGCCGCGGCCTGATGCTCGAGCCGCGACTGCTGATCCTGGACGAGCCAAGCCTCGGTCTGGCCCCGATGGTGGTCGAGGAGATGCACCGCCGCTTTCAGGAGATCCATGCGAGCGGCGTGAGCGTCCTGCTCGTCGAGCAGAACGTCTCGCTCGCGCTGCAAAGCGCCGAGAGGGCCTATGTCATGAATGCCGGAGAGATCGAGTTCGAGGGCGCCACATCCGATCTTGCGCACGATGATCGGATCAGGCGAGCCTATCTGGGGATATAGTGCGCGGTCCGCGCGCCCGAAGTTCTCCGTCTCCTGCGCCGCTGTCGCGTTCCATCGCGATAAGCCCCACCGTCGCGGCTGTCGCGCCACCGCTGTCGCCGCAGGCGTGACTGAGCGCAAGGTTGGGTCCGGGTCGGGCGGCGGGGAGGTTCGCGACGAGCCGACTGGCCGCAAGCTCCTCTCTGGCCTCGACGACAGCCGCAGGGGTGACTTCGAGCGCGACTCCGGGGACCCCGACAGCGGGGCGGTCTCCGTCTCCGGGCGCGGCCGGCGGGCGGCGCCGATCCCCGCTCAGTGGACGGCGGCGAGAAAGTCCAGCAGCGCGCGGTTGAACGCTTCGGGCTGCTCGATGTTGGAGAGATGCCCGGCTCCCTCGATGACGCAGAGCCGCGCGCCGGGGATGCGGTCGACGATCTCCCGCGCCATCGCAGGCGGCGTCAGGCGGTCGAGCGCGCCGACGATCACGAGGGTCGGCTTGTCGACGCCTGCATAGAGGTCGGCGTGGTCCATGCCGACCGAGGCCTCGATCGTCTTCAGGTAGCTCTCCTTGTGCAGCTTCGACAGCGAGGCCATCAACTGGGCGTAGGCGTCCGCGTTGGCGCGGTCGCCGATCAGGCTGTCGGCCACGGCGGGGGCGATGTCGCGCGGCTCCTTGCCGGCCAGCAGCGGCTCGCGTCGCAGCCGCACGAAATCGGCGCGGGCGGCCGGCGTCATGTGCGCGAAACCCAGATGGGTGTCGCAAAGCGTCAGCGAGCGCACGCGGCCTGGGTGGCGGCCATGGAAATCCGCCGCGATCCGCCCGCCCATGGACAGCCCGACGATGTGGGCGCGATCGGCGCCGAAATGGTCCAGCACCCGTGCGAGGTCGTCGGCGAAGGCGTGGAAATCTAGAGGGCCGTCGTAGTCCTCGCTGTCGCCGTAGCCGCGCGCGTCCCACGCCGCGGCGCGCCAGCGCGCCGCGACGGCGGGCAGCGTGTCGCGCCAGTTGGCGCGGTTGCCGCCGATGCCGTGCAGGAACACCACCAGATCGCCGTCGCCCGCCACATCCAGCGCGATGCGGGGCGAGGGGCCGACGAAGACGGTCTCGACGACGGGGTTCGACATGGCGCTCATACCTCGGTTCGGTTGAAGGAGTAGCGGCGGGCGAGCGGACGCAGCGCCAGCAGGTCCAGCATCGCGAACAGCGCCACGATGACGAGGCAGGCGGCGAAGACCGTCGCCGCGTCGGCGCGCGACTGCGCCTGCTGCAGCAGCGCGCCGAGCCCGGTTCGGGCGCCGAACAGCTCGGCGACCAGCGCGATCTTCCACGCGATGCCGTAGCCGATCCGCGCGCCCGCGATCAGGAACGGCGCGATCAGCGGCGCCTGCAGCTTCGCGAAGCGCCGCCACGGGTTGCGGGTCAGGCTGCGGCCGAGTTCGTCGAGTTCGGGGTCGATCTGGCGAAACCCCTCGATGGCCGCGATCAGGCAGAAGGGCAGCACGATCATCGTCTGGATGAACACGACGGTGCCGTCGGAGACGCCGAACCAGATCACCCCAAGCACGGCCCAGCCCACCGAGGGGAAGCTGTTCAGCACCACGAGCAGGTTGCGCTCGACGATCGTGCGCATCACCACGCCCGTCCGCATCGCCGCCGCGAGCGCGACGGCGAGCGCCAGCGCCACCGCAACCGCCGTCAAGACGCGCGCGAGGGAGGTGAGCACATGCCCGGCGAGGCGGGGATCGGAGACCATCGCCCCCATGGCGCGCGCCACGTCCAGCGGCCCCGGCAGGACGAAGGCCGGCAGGCCGGCCGCAGTCCATGCCCAGCCGGCGACGAGCAGCGCGACGCCCCCTTCGGCGACCGCCCGCTCGGCGAACCCGCGGCGGGGCGCGGCGTCAATCACGGCGGAACCGCCGGTCGAGCGCATGCTGGACCGGGCGGAACGCGAACCGCTCGGCAAACGCCACGAACAGCATGATGAACAGGATCACCGCGAAGATCGTCTCGGTGTCGAACTCCTGCCGGGCCCGGTTCAGCAGGTAGCCGACCCCGCCCGCCCCGCCGAACAACTCGGCCGTCAGCGTGACCTTCCAGGCGACGCCGAAGCTCGTGCGAAGGGTCGCGAAGGCGTAGGGCAGGAGCATCGGGAGCACCAGCGCCACGACAAGCCGACGCCTGCTCCGGGTGAGGCTGGCGCCCAGCTCCAGCAGTTCGCGGTCGAGTTCGCGCAGTCCGGTCCGCAGGTTGATGATCGCGAAGGGCGTCAGCACCATGGTCACGGCGAAGATCACCGTGGCCGAGTTGACGCCGAACCACAGGATGGCGAGGAACAGCCAGCCGATGCCGGAGAAGGCGTTGAGGAACGGCGTGAGACGGTCGTCCACCAGCATCCGCGTCGCAGGCAGCGCCGCCGGCGCCGCGGCCAGCGCGGCGCCGACGACGAAGGACGCCGCGACCGACGCGCCGACATGGCCCAGCGACACGCCGAGCTGGCTCAGGAGCCGGGGGTCGCTCAGGA
This sequence comes from Rubrimonas sp., assembly GCF_036788415.1. NCBI lineage: Bacteria > Pseudomonadati > Pseudomonadota > Alphaproteobacteria > Rhodobacterales > Paracoccaceae > Rubrimonas > Rubrimonas sp. Next base: position 5,422 of record NZ_DAIQNN010000111.1, read on the forward strand.
AATCCGCCATCCGGGCGAACACGATCGACGGCGGCGGCAGCTGATAGGCCGGGACCGTCTGGGCGTAGACGTGCCAGAGCGCGAGCGCCCCCGCCCAGAACAGCGCCGATACCGCCGGCGCGCGCCAGTCCCGCCCCGGCGCGACCGGCCGCGGCGTCGCGGCCGGTCGCGCGGCGACGGTCATGACCGCGGCCGCCTCAACGGACGGCGGCTTCGGTCAAGGTCTCGGTCCAGACCGTTTCGGCCACCGGCGGATGGCTGTCGAGCAGGCCGAGCGCCTGCGCCTCGCTCCAGAGTATCTCGATCGCCTTCGCGTCGTCCTCGGTCATCAGCACGGGAAAGTCGCTGAACTCGGCGAACCAGCGCTCGAAGAACGCCGGCTCGACGCCTGTCTCCTCAGCTACGGCGGCGAACACCTCGTCGGGGTTTTCGCGCGCGTAATCGACCGAGGCGCGCAGCAGGCGCAGGAACTCCCGGTGCTTCTCGGGCTCCGCGTCCAGACGGTCGCCGTAACCCGCCAGCACCGCCGAGACCATGCGCACACCGAAGGCTTCGTAGTTGTCCACGGCGGTCGAGGCGACGGAGCGGAACGTGCCCGTGCGCTGGGCCTCGAAGGCCTGGGCGTGGATCAGCGTCGCCGCATCGACCCGGCCGGAAAACAGCGCCGCGGGCATGCCCGGCGGCGGCATCTCGATGAACTCCATGTCGCCACTGTCGAGATCGACGTCCATGCCGTGCGCCTTGGCGAGCGCGATGCGCACCAGCGTCACGCCGGCCGAGCCGATGGAGTAGACCGCCAGACGCTTGCCGCGCAGGTCCTCCGCCGTCTGGATGTCGCTGTCGACCGGCACCCAGATGTCGGCGCCCTCGCCCTCGGCGTGATAGCGCAGCGCCGTGCCGACGATGCGCAGGTCGAGGCCGCGCTCACGCGCCCGCGGCACCGCCATGGCGGCGGTCTGCACCACGTCGTAGGTGCGGGCGGCGGTGGACTGGATCAACGCGCCGAGTTCGAGCGCCTCCGCCTCCACCTCGATCGTCTCGGAGCTCACCCTGCCGGTGCGCATCGCCCACGTGACCGCCTCGTGGGACGGGTCGGCCAGATAGGCGAAGCGGACGACGTCGCGCGCCGCCGCCTGCTGCGCGGCGCCGACGCCGAGCGCCAGCGCCGCGGCGATGAAGGGTCTGAACATCTCTCAAGCCTCCCCGTTGGGTCGTCCCATCTCCGCGAACAGCGCCATCAGCGCGCGCCGCTCGCGTCGCAGCGTCTCGTCCTGCTCCAGCGCCCGCGGGCGGGGATGGGGCAGCGCGATCTCGGCGCGCACCCGCGCCGGCCGCGTCGCCAGCACCACGATGCGGTCGGCCAGCTCCAGCGCCTCGTCCACGTCGTGGGTGACGAACAGCACCGTGCATCCGGTCTCGCGCCACAGCTCGACGATCTGGGCGCGCAGCCGGCGCCGCGTGTCGGGGTCGAGCGCGGAGAACGGCTCGTCCATCAGCAGGATCTGCGGGTCGAGCGCCAGCGCGCGGGCGATCGCCACGCGCTGCTTCTCACCGCCCGACAGCATCGCCGGCGCCTTGGCCATGTCCGCGCCCAGCCCGACGCGACGCAACTCGCGCGCGGCGATCTCCCGGCGACGCTCCCGCGACAGTCCGGGGTTGCGCAGCTCCAGCCCGAAGGCGGCGTTGTCGAGCGCGTCGCGCCACGGCAGCAGGCGCGGGTTCTGGAACACATAGGCGATGCGCTCCCACGCCTCGGCGGGCGCGCAGCCTTCGACCGTCACCTCGCCATCGTGCCCCTTGAGCAGATCGCCGATCAGTCGCAGCGCCGTGGACTTGCCGCAGCCGGACGGGCCCAGCAGGCAGACGAACTCGCCCCGCGCGACCTCGAAGTCGAGACGGTCGTAGATCCGCTGGCCGCCCAGCGTCAGGCCGACCTCGCGAAAGGCGATGGCCGGGACGCTCACCGGACCGCCCGGGGTTTCGTCGCGCGTCGCCAGCGCTTCGCCAACCGACCGCTCCTTGCATCGAGACACTTTAAGTTTAAAGTTTATGGCTCGCGGGCGGAGGCGCAAGAAGTTTTCGCGACAAACGTGGCGGCGCTCCCGACTCTTGCGATGGACCGGTGCGGCATTGGGGGCGGGAATGAAGTTCGGCGTGGGGGCGGCGGTCCCGCGGTTCGAGGACGGTCGCTTCCTGCGCGGCGAAGGCCGTTACGGCGACGACGTCGCGCCCGCCGGCGCAGCGGTTCTGGAACTGCTGACGGCCCAGACGCCCGCCGCGCGCATCCGCGGCGCGGACCTGGCCGCCGCCCGCGCGGCCCCGGGGGTTCTGGGCGTCTACACCATCGCGGACCTCGACGCCGACGGCGTCGGCGACGCGCCGTGCCTCGCCATGCGGATGGCCCCTCTGGCGCGTCCCGGCGGCGCGCCGGCCTTCGCGCCGGGCCGGCCGGCGCTGGCCCG
>NZ_DAIQNN010000112.1:0-7487 GCF_036788415.1 Rubrimonas sp.
GCCTCGGCATGAAGCAGCTGATGTCCGACCCGTGGGACGGCGTCGCCGCCAAGTATCCGGTCGGCAGCAAGTGGACCGGCCGCGTCACCAACATCACCGATTACGGCGCGTTCGTGGAGCTGGAGGCGGGCGTCGAGGGTCTGGTCCATGTCTCCGAGATGAGCTGGACCAAGAAGGACGTGCATCCCGGCAAGATCGTCTCGACCTCGCAGGAAGTCGACGTCATGGTGCTGGAGGTGGACAGCCAGAAGCGCCGCGTCTCGCTCGGCATCAAGCAGTGCGTCGGCAATCCCTGGGAGACCTTCGCCGAGACTCACCCCGTCGGCGCGAAAGTCGAGGGCGAAGTCAAGAACATCACCGAATTCGGCCTGTTCATCGGGCTCGACGGCGACATCGACGGCATGGTGCACCTCTCCGATCTCGACTGGAGCAAGTCGGGGGAAGAGGCGATCCGCGACTACAAGAAGGGCGACATGGTCGAGGCCAAGGTCCTCAACGTCGACGTCGCCAACCGCCGCATCTCGCTCGGCGTCAAGCAGCTCGACGGCGATCCGATGGACGCCGCCGCGGCGCAGGGCCTCAAGAAGAACGGCATCGTCACCTGCGCGGTCACGGCGGTCGAGGATGGCGGCATCGAAGTCGAGGTCGAGGGGATGAAGGGCTTCATCCGCCGCTCCGACCTGTCGCGCGACCGGCAGGACCAGCGCCCCGAGCGCTTCTCGGTCGGCGACAAGGTGGATGCGCGCGTGCTGAACGTGGACCGCGCCGCCCGCCGCGTCTCGCTCTCGATCAAGGCGCTGCAGATCGCCGAGGAGAAGGAAGCGGTGGCGCAGTACGGCTCGTCCGACAGCGGCGCCTCGCTCGGCGACATCCTCGGCGCGGCGCTGAAGGAGCGGGCGGGCGGCGAGTGAGCCTCGCGCTCTCGCTCCTGGCCTCGCGATGAGCGACTCGGCCGATCACATCGCAGCGCGCCGGCGGCTCCGCCGGCGCGTCGCCTTCTGGAGGATCGCGGCGATCCTCGCGCTCTGCGCCGCCATCGGGGCGGCGGGCTGGCGCTTCGCGCCCGAGCGCGACCATGTCGCCCGCGTCGAGATCCTCGGCGTCATCTTCGACGATCCGGTGCGCGACGACCTGTTGCGCGAGATCGCCGAGGACGAGAACGCCCGCGCCCTGCTGGTGCGCATCGACAGCCCCGGCGGGTCGGTGGCGGGCTCGGAGGCTCTTTTCGCGGCGCTGCGCGATGTTGCCGAGGCGAAACCGGTCGTCGCGGTGATGGGAGAGGTGGCGGCCTCGGGCGGCTACATCGCGGCGCTCGCCGCCGACCATGTCGTCGCGCGCGGCGGCACGATCACCGGCTCGATCGGCGTCGTCGCGGAATATCCCAATGTCGAGGAACTGCTCGGCATGATCGGCGTCGAGGTGTCGCGGGTCGCGAGCGCGCCCCTCAAGGCCGAGCCCTCGCCCTTCCGCGCCCCCACCGAGGAAGCCATCGCCGCCCAGCGCCTGCTGATCGAGGACAGCTACGACTGGTTCGTCGCGCTGGTCGCCGAGCGGCGCGGCATGGACGCGGCCCGCGCCCGCGCGCTCGGCGACGGGCGCGTCTACACCGGTCGACAGGCGGTCGAGAACGGGCTGATCGACGAGATCGGCGGCGAGGAGGCGGCGATGCGCTGGCTGCGCGCCGAGCGCGGCGTCCCCGACGACCTTCCCCTGCGCGACCGCCGCCCCGAGGACGGCCCCGCCGAACTCCTCGACCTCGCCTTCGGCGCGCAGGCCGCCGCGCTGCTCGCGCGCTTCGACGCGCATTGGGCGCAACGGCCCCATCTGCGCGCGATCCTGCGATAACCTCCCAAGCGATAACCCCAAGCGTTGACTTGGGAAATTTCGCGTGAGATTGTCTGCGCCCAAAGACGAGGCGTCGCGGCGCGCGTCTGTAGCGGGGGAAAGGGCGCGATGATCAAGTCGGAGCTGATCCAGAAACTCGCCGACGACAACCCGCATCTCTACCAGCGCGACGTCGAACGGATCGTCGCCACGGTGTTCGAGGAGATCACCATGGCGCTGGTGCGCGGCGAGCGCGTCGAGTTGCGCGGATTCGGCGCCTTCTCGGTCAAGGAGCGCGAGGCCAGAATGGGCCGCAACCCGCGCACCGGCGAGTCGGTCCCGGTGCCCGAGAAGCGCGTGCCGTTCTTCAAGACCGGCAAGGAACTGCGAGAGCGCATGAACGGCGGTCGCGACCACGAAGAGGACTGAGATCGCCGCCGCCGCGGCGCCGGGGGCCGCCCGGCCCGCCATGACCAGGGGGCCGAGCGTCCCCGCTGTGAAACGGGCCCCGAAGGGCTCTGAGGGACCATAGCGATGCGACTGATCACCTACGCCCTGCTCGCCCTGTTCGCGATCTTCGTGATCGCGCTGTCGGTGGCCAACCGCCATTACATCGGCGTCAACGCGGCGCCGGACTTCACCGCCTATGGCGCGCCGGCCTCGCCGAGCTTCCAGCTTCCGCTCTATCTGGTGGCGCTCATCTGCGCGGCTGTCGGCTTCATCCTCGGCACGGCGCGCGAGTACATCCGCGAGAGCCGCCTGCGCCGCCGCTCCGCCGACCGCCGCAAGGAGCTTGGGCGGATGCAGCAGGAGATCGAGTCGCTGAAATCCCGCGCCAATCTCGACGAGGATGACGAGATCATCGCGCTCACCTCGCGCTGATCGCCGCCTCGGACGCGCCGATGCGCGTCAAGATCTGCGGCCTGCGCGACCGCGCGGGCCTCGACGGGGCGGTCGCCGCCGGCGCGGCCTATGCCGGTTTCGTGTTTTTCCCGCCCTCGCCCCGCTGCATCGGGTGGGAGGAAGCTGCGGCGCTCGGCGCAGCCGCGCCGCCGGGGCTCTGCAAGGTCGGGCTCGTCGTCGACCCCGACGACGCGACGCTCGACAGGCTCGCGGCCCTGCCGCTCGACATGATCCAGCTTCACGGCGCCGAGACGCCGGAGCGCGCCGCTGCGATCCGAGCCCGCCTCGGCCTGCCGGTGATGAAGGCGGTCGGCGTCTCCTGCCCCGACGACCTCGCGGCCCTCGATCTGTGGGAGAGGGTCGCCGACCAGATCCTCTGCGACGCCAAGCCGCCGAAGAGCGCAACCCGCCCCGGCGGCATGGGCGAACCGTTCGACTGGGGCCTGATCGCGGGGCGGCGCTGGCGCAGGCCATGGTTGCTCGCCGGCGGCCTGACGCCGGAGAACGTCGCCGAGGCGGTCGCGCGCACCGGCGCGGCGCAAGTGGACGTCTCCTCCGGCGTCGAGAGCGCGCCTGGCGTGAAGGACCCCGCGCGCATCGCCGCCTTCTGCGCCGCCGCGCGCCGTCAGCCGAGCGCCCAGGCCACCGCGAGATAGCGCGCCGTCTTGACCGCGCCGACCAGCGCCGTGAACAGCCAGAGCGGCGTGCGCATGACGCCCGCGATCACCGTGAAGCCGTCGCCGAAAGGCGCCCAGCTCAGCAGCAGCGTCCACACGCCCCAGCGCGCGTACCAGCCCTGCGCGCGGGCGAGCTGCGCGTCGGTCATCGGAAACCAGCGCCGGTGGCGGAAATGCTCGATCCATCGCCCCATCGCCCAGTTGACCATCGAGCCCAAAGTGTTGCCGACGCTCGCCACCGCCACGATCAGCCAGACGGGCCCCGCCTCGGCCAGCAGCAGCGCGGCGAAGACGATCTCGGACTGGAACGGCAGGATGGTCGCCGCGCCGAAGGCGGCGGCGAACATGCCGGCGAGGGCGGCGAGGGCGGCGGGGTCCATGGTCTTAAGTACCGGCTGGCGCGGCGGCGCGGCGGGCGCGATGCTCGTCGGGCGGAGCTTGCGAGGGGCACGTCATGGCGATTCTCACACCCACCGATCTGTTCGGCCGCGTCGTCTGGCTCGGGATCGTGCGCGACCGGGCTGTCACTCTGGAGTCGGAGCCTGTCGAAACCATGGCGCTCGACTGGGCCGGTCCGGTCGGGGAATGCCATGGCGGGCTGACGCGGCCCTCCTGCTCGCGCGTGAAGCTGCAATATCCGCGCGGGACCGAAATCCGCAATGCGCGCCAGCTGTCGATGCTGTCGGCGGAGGACCTCGCCGACATCGCCGCCGGTCTCGGCGTCCCGGAGGTTCCGCCGGCCTGGACCGGGGCCAACATCGTCTTCGAGGGGCTGCCGGAGTTCACCATGGTCCCGCCGGGCGCGCGGCTGCTGTTCGAGGGCGGCGCTTCGGTCGCGGTGGACATGGAGAACGGGCCGTGCCGCTTCGTCGCCGAGCGCATCGAGGCGCGCCATCCCGGGCGCGGCATGGCGTTTCCCGAGGTCGCGCGCGGCCGGCGCGGCGTGACGGGATGGGTCGAGAAGACCGGCGAAGTTCGACTCGGCGAGACGGCGCGGCTGCACGTCCCGCCGCAGCGGGTCTACGCGCCGGCGCTGGAGCGGGCGCGCGCGGCCCGAGGCGCCGGCTGAGACGCGGGCCGAGGCGGTCGCGCGCCGCTTGCTCCGCAGGCGCCCGCGCGACTATGGTCGGCGCGCTGCAACCGGAGGGGCGCGTGTTCTCCCATCGCTCATTGCTCGGCGTCGGCGCGCTCTCGCCCGGCGACGTCGTGGAGATCCTCGACCTCGCCGAATCCTATGTCGCGCTGAACCGACGGCGCGAGAAGAAGCAGGCGACGCTGCGCGGGCTCACCCAGATCAACCTGTTCTTCGAGGCGTCCACCCGCACGCAGGCGAGCTTCGAGCTCGCGGGCAAGAGGCTCGGCGCGGACGTGATGAACATGTCGGTCGCCTCATCCTCGGTGAAGAAGGGCGAGACGCTGATCGACACCGCGGTGACGCTCAACGCGATGCACCCCGACATCCTCGTGGTGCGCCATGCGATGAGCGGGGCGGTGGCGCTGCTGGCCGAGAAGGTCAACTGCGCGGTGGTGAACGCCGGCGACGGCGCGCACGAGCACCCGACGCAGGCGCTGCTCGACGCGCTGACGATCCGGCGGCGCAAGGGACGGCTGCAGCGGCTGACCGTGGCGATCTGCGGCGACATCCTGCACAGCCGGGTCGCGCGCTCCAACGTCGCGCTGCTTGACAAGATGGAGAACCGCGTGCGTCTGATCGCGCCGCCGACGCTGCTGCCGCCAGGCGTGGACCGCTGGCGGGTGGAGGTGTTCGACGACATGAAGGCGGGCCTCGAAGGCGCCGACGTGGTGATGATGCTGCGGCTTCAGAGCGAGCGGATGGCCGGCGCCTTCGTCCCCTCGGTCCGCGAGTTCCACCACCGCTTCGGGCTCGACCACGAGAAGCTCGCCGCGGCCAAGCCCGACGCCATCGTGATGCATCCGGGGCCCATGAACCGCGGCGTCGAGATCGACGCGCTGGTGGCCGACGATCTGGAGCGCTCGGTGATCCGCGAACAGGTCGAGATGGGGGTCGCGGTGCGCATGGCGGTGCTCGACCTGCTGGCGCGGCAGATTCCGGGGGAGGGCGGGGCCGCCGAGTCCGGGAGCGCTACATGAAAGCCGAACTTGGAAAGCTGGATCGCGTCCTGAATATCCGAGACGCTTGGCCTCACGAGGAGCGAGACTTTTCTCCTTGGCTCTCAGAGGAAGAGAACCTTTCCGAATTGGCGCTCGCACTCGGATTTGGGCGTGGAGCTTTTCTCCTCGAACAGACCGAGGCGCGCATCGGAGACTTTCGAGCGGATATCATTGCGCGCGTCGGCAGCGACGATGGCGACCGGATCCTGATAGAGAACCAATTCAGCCAGACCAACCACGACCACCTTGGGAAGATTGCGACTTACGCGGCGGGCCTGGATGCAAAGTTCGTGGTGTGGATCGCCGAGCGCATTCGAGAAGAGCATCGAGCTGCACTCGACTGGTTGAATGCGATCAGCGATGACGATCACGGCTTCTTCGGCGTGGAACTGGAGTTATGGCGGATCGGCGACAGCCCGCCGGCGCCGCGCTTCAACGTGGTGTCGCGGCCAAACGATTGGGCGAAAACCGTCGGGGATTTGACAAAATCAATAGGGTCCGTAGGCGAGTTCGGCGGTGACATGCTTGCTTTCTGGACCGCTTTCAAGGAGCAGCTTGCGGGTCGAGGCGGAGCCTTGCGATCACGAAAGCCTGCTCCTCAATCGTGGCAGACCTTTGCAATCGGGCGGACCGGGTTCGAGCTGCAAGCATTCGCGAGTGCGCGTGATAAATACCTGAAAGTGCAGCTCTTCATTTATCGAAAGACGGACGTTCGCGGCTGGAATCCAGATTATTACTACAATTTATTTTTTACCATGAGGGAGGAAATCGAGTCGGAGCTCGGCTTCTCGCCAAAGTGGACTGAAATTGGAGAAGGCAGCGGGTATCACATCAGCATCGAACGACCTCACACCAATCCACTCGATCGACAAAATTGGCAAGATCAGCACGCGTGGCTTGCGGAAAAACTTGAAGCATTTAATCGTGTTTTTCGACCTTTGATCTTGAAGCTCCCAATGTCGCAAACGGATAACCCTCCGGAATGACCACCCTCTTCCGCGACGCCCTCCTCATCGACCCCGAGACCGGCCATGCGCGGCCCGGCGCGCTGCTCGTGATCGGCGACCGGATCGCCGATCTCGCCGAGGGCGCCGCGCCCGGCGCGCCGGAGGGGGCGGAGGTGGTCGCGTGCGGGGGGGCGCCGCTGGCGCCGGGGATCGTCGATCTCGGGGTGACGGTCGGCGAGCCGGGCGCGCGGCACCGCGAGAGCTTCCGCTCGGCGGGGCGGGCGGCGGCGGCGGGCGGCGTGACGACCATGGTCGTGCAGCCCGACACGACGCCCTGCCTTGACGACCCCGCGCTGATCGAGTTCGTCCAGCGTCGCGCCATCGAGGCGGCGGAGGTGCGCGTCCTGGCGCTCGGCGCGCTGACCAAGGGGCTGGAGGGGCGCGAGATGGCCGAACTGGGCCTGCTCGCCGACGCAGGCGCCGTGGCCTTTTCGGACGCGCAGCGCCCGGTTGCGGATGCGCGGGTGTTCCGCCGCTGCCTGTCCTACGCCGACAGTCTCGGCGGCCTCGTGATCCACCACCCGCAGGAGCCGAGCCTCTGCGCGGGAGCCTGCGCGACCGAGACCGAGTTCTCGGGCCGGCTCGGCCTGCCCGGCGCCCCGGCGATGGCCGAGCGCATCCTGCTGGAGCGCGACCTCGCCCTCGTCGAGCTGACCGGCGCGCGCTACCACGCTGACTGCCTGACGACGGCGGGGGCGCTCGCGGCGCTGGCGCGCGCGAAGGATGCGGGGCTGGCGGTTACGGCGGGGGTGTCGGTGCATCACGCCACGCTCAACGATCTCGACATCGGCGGCTGGCGGACCTTCTTCAAGCTCGACCCGCCGCTGCGGCGCGAGGAGGACCGCGAGGCGGTGGCGGACGCGCTCGCCGACGGGCTGATCGACGTTCTGTGCTCGGGCCACATGCCGCAGGACGAGGAGAGCAAGCGCCTGCCCTTCGAGGC
>NZ_DAIQNN010000113.1:0-7359 GCF_036788415.1 Rubrimonas sp.
GCGCCGCGCGCGTCATCGCGCCCTCGCCCTCGACCTTCGAGCGGCTCTGCGCCGCTGCGCTTGTCGAAGCGGAGCGGCAGGTCTTGCGGGTGTTGGCCGGGGCTCCACGGCGACGACACCACCGTGCCGCTGCTGGCGAAGGGCAAGACCGAGACCGCCCGGCTCTGGACCTATGTGCGCGATGACCGCCCGTTTGGCGGCCGAAGCCCGCCCGCCGCGCTGTTCCGCTTCTCGCGCGACCGGCGTGGCGAGCATCCAAAAAAGCATCTCGCCGGCTGGGCCGGAGTGCTGCAGGCCGACGCCTATGCAGGCTTCAACCCCCTGTTCGGCATAGCGCGCAAGCCGGGGCCGATCCTGCCCGCGTTCTGTTGGGCGCATGCGCGGAGGAAGTTCTTTGAGCTGGCCGACATCGCCGCCAAGGCCCGGCGCGGCAAACAGGCGCCGCCGATCTCGCCGCTGGCGCTGGAGGCCGTGAAGCGCATCGACGCGATCTTCGACCTCGAGCGCGCCATCAATGGACTGCCGCCCGACCAGCGGCTCGCCGTCCGCAAGGCAGAGGTCGCGCCGCTCGTCGCCGCCCTGCACGCCTGGATGAAGGCCGAGCGCGCCCGGCTCTCGAAGCATGCCCCCGTCGCCAAGGCCATGGACTACATGCTGCCCCGCTGGGACGCCTTCACCGGCTTCCTGACCGACGGGAGGGTCTGCCTCACGAACAACGCCGCCGAGCGCTCCCTGCGCGGCGTGGCCCTCTGCCGCAAGGCGTGGCTCTTCGCCGGCTCCGAGCGCGGCGGCGACCGCGCCGCCTTCTTCTACACCCTGATCGCCACCGCCAAGCTCAACGACGTCGATCCTCAGGCATGGCTCGCCGACGTCCTCGCCCGTATCGCCAACACGCCGATGTCGAAGCTCGACGAGCTGCTGCCCTGGAACTGGGCAGCCCAAAGAAACCCCGCCGTCAAGGCCGCGTAACCGCGGCCCTCACCGCAGGGGTACCGATCTTCGGCGCGATCGCAACGATCGCCGCCCAGCGAGAGCCGTGCTCAGCCTCGCTGCCCAAAACCATCCGCACGGCGCGCTCGCGGACCTCAGCGGAGAACTTGTTCGTCGTCTTGCTCATGGGGCTCCATCCTACTCAGGAGTGGGAGCCTCCGGCAGACCCGGCGCGGTTCAAGGTGACATGGTTCGATGAGGCGGAGGCGGCAGCTCTGGTGCTTGTCCAGAAGTAAAGCCGATTAAGGGCGTGTGCTTCCGACCGAAGGTAGGCTCCAGCATCGCGCCGATCCACGCCTCACGCGCTGGGCGAACCCTTCCTTCGCATGATCGCGATGCTCAGCAACCCGCCGAGAAGCAGTGGAGCCGCAGGTGGAAGCGGAATGACGGCGAGGTCGTCGAACCGCCGAAGTTCGACTGTCCCTACGCCTGTAGCCGCCGGAAAGGCGGGATCCTGAAACAGCGCCAACAGTCCTTCTCCGGCGAACTCGGCAGCTGCTGCTCCCCGAACGTCAGCGAGCAGCAGCGCCAGAGAGCCAGGACCGAACTCCACCATATCGAGGCCCATAGCGTCGACGATCTGCGTTCCGTCGGCGTCGGCGACCAGAATGGCGACGTCGCGCGGGTTGGCGCCGTCGGTCCCGGGATCGAAGACGCCGGATACAAAGAGGTCGAGCCCGCCGTCCAGCGCGCCAATTGCGAAGGCGACCCCGACCTCTCGGTCGATCTCGTAGTCGACAACGCCGGAGTAGATCACGGTCGACGGACGCTCAAGGAGCGTGGCCGCCACCGCCGACGGCGCAATGCCCGCAAGCGACAGGCTGGCGAGGAGGATGCGCGCGATCCGCTTCATGGGCAGGCTCCGTTCTCGACGCGGGAAGATCAGACGAAGAGGTCGTCGCCGAGCCCGGCGACGATATCGGCGTGGTCAAGCGTGACGCCGGTGACGAACAGCGTGTCGCGGTCGGGCGTCGCGAGGGTGATGATGCTGGAGCCGCCGAGGGCGCGCAGGTTGTACTCGGCGCCGCCCAAATCGATCAGGTCCAGACCCTGCTCGAAGTCGCGCAGGTAGGCGACATCGCGCACGCCGTCGTCGGCCGAGCGGCCGAACACGAAGACGTCGGCCTCGGCGCCGCCGAAGACCTGCGTCGCCCGCGACGACCCTATCAGGATGCGGTCGGCGCCGTCCGTGCCCTCGATGCGCGGCTGGTCTGGCGCGCCCTCGATCACGTTCACCGTCTCGGCGACGCCGGTCACGGTCACGGTGACCGTCGCCATGACCGCGTCCTTTCCGTCGGTGGCGCGGTAGGTGAAGCTGTCCGTCGCGGTCTCGCCGGCGGCCAGCCCGTCGAAGACCCCGTTCGGATCATACCGGAAGGTCCCGTCGCCGTTGTAGCTGACGATACCCAGCGCGCCCGAGGCGTCGAAGTCGAAGAACGCCACCTGATCGCCGAGGTCGAGATCGAAATCGTTGGCCAGCACGTTGCCCGTGTCGAAGGCGGCGTCCGCCGTGGTCTCGAAACCCGGGCCGCCGTCATCGACCACGACCGGCGGCCGATTGTCCCTTGCGCTGGCGACGGTCACGCCATCGGCCGTCAGCGCGAGCGTCAGGTCGCCCGCGCCCGGGCCGCTGAAGGCGACGGCGGCCGCGTCGAGCCCGGTGACGCTCGCGCCGCTCAGCAGCGGCGGCGCGTCGGCGAGGTCGAAACCCTCGGCCACCGTGATCTCGATGGTCGCGCCGGTCAGGTCGAGCGCGCCGGTCGCCTCGATGCGGTCCGAGCCGTCGGGGCCGACCTCGAGCAGCAGGCGGCCCGAGATCGCCGCGTCGCCTTCGATGCGCAGCAGCCCGGGGCTGAAGCCCGGCGCGATGATCGCATCCGGATCGGCCCGCAGGTGGCCGGTTATCCGGCCAGACCCTGCAAGCTCGCCGCCTGCCGCGACCTTGACGTCGCCGACCACGCGCGCGACGCCGTCATCGCGATCGTCGAGCACGAGGCGGGCCGCTCCGGCCACGTTGACGGTCCCGCCCGCGAGCGCGGCGTCACCCCCGTCTGCGCCATCGATGAAGACCGTGACGCCGGGCCGAAGCCGCATGGTTTCAGCGCCTGGCGCGAAAACGTCCTCGACGCGGATGACCCGCGCGACTGCCCCTGGTGAGTCCGAAAGGCCCAAACCAGGGCGAAAGTCGATGGTCTCAAACCCGGTGAAGGACCGGGCCGCGGCGAAAACCTCGTCACGCGCCTGCGGCGTGGCAGGGGCGCTCATGTCACCGCCGCCCGGACCGTCCGCCGGCCCCAATTCGACGATCAGCAGATCGTCGTCGGCGCCGCCGTCCACGACCTCCGGCGTCCGCGCGCCGATGCGGTGGAGGTAGGTGTCCCTGCCTCCGCCGAGCGCGACGTTGCCATAGAGAGCGCCAGCGTTCGCGACGGTCTGGTCCCCATCGTCGCCGAGAATCGACCGGCTCGCCGCTTCGATGACCCCTTCATTGATGAGCGTGTCGCCGTCGCTGAGACTGACGCCGACGCCCGCGATACCGAAGACGAGGATGTTCTGAACCGCCCCGTCCCTGGAGAAATAGCCGGGGGCGGCGGGCTCGCCGACGAGCTCCTGCCCGACAAGGTGGATCGTCTGGCCGCCTTCGCTGCGCAGCCCAACCGCGCCCGGTCCCGATGCGAGGATCTGCGAACGCGGGAAGAACTCGCCGCGGTTCGAAGACACGATGGTTTCGAACGAGGGGCCAGAATCCGCATTGGCGAAGGCCCCAAGTTCGATGTCGAGACGCGGCGCGCTTGCCGCGCCCAGCCCCAGGAGGACGCGCGATCCCTCGCCTTCAAGAGCGAGTCCGACCGTCGTTCCGGGTGCAGCGCCATCGCCCGCAACCACGTTGATCTGGTTGGCGAGGTAGATGTCGGGGTTGTCGGCGGCTGTCAGCTTGAGACCGATCGCGCCGGTTCCTTCGCCGATCGCCTCTATCCCGCCGATCAGCGTCACCCGCTGCACGTCGCTGGCGATTTCGGCCCCCGTCGCGTCGGCGCCGACCGCTCGGATCGAGAAGGGGCCGTTGGGGTTATCGTTGAACTCGAGTTGGATGAACGGCGGACGACCCGCGCTGCCCGGGTTAGCGGCTTTGGGCGCGTCGAGCACCAGCCCTCTGGCTCCCGCGCCGCGCGCCTCGATCAGGCTCTGGGACAGGAACTCCAACTGCGTCGCGACGCTCTCGTCTACTTCGATCAGTACCCCGGTTGCGTTCGCGCCGATCACCGTGATGCCGGCGTCCGCGCCGAGTGCGCTGAAGTGACCGAAGGCCACCCGCTGAGGCGCATCGTCGCCCCGGGCCGTCATGCGCACGCCAAAGCCGTCGTCGCCCGTGACGATGATCCTGCCGTCGTTCTCGACGCTGTCGACGGCTTCCGCGTCCGCTGCGCCGGCCTCAATGCCGATGGCGCGCGCGCCCTCTATGTCGATGACGCCCGAGTTCCGGATCTCGATGCCGTCGGCGAAGGACCCGACGCCGAAGGCGTCGTCGCCACGGATCGTCATGCCCTTGCCGCGCGCGTCGTTGACGAAGACCAGCCTCGAGACCTCGGGAATCTCGTCCTCCGGCAGCCCCTCGCGGTCGACCTCTACGATGCCGTTGCCGGCGCGGAGGTTGGTGTCGAGCGTCACCTCGAAATCGCCCAGCAGCGCCATGGCCGGAATCTCGCCGGCGGCGAGCAGACCCTCGGCGCCCTCGGGCGCGCCTTCGGCGTCGCGCAGCGCGATCCGCCCGGTAACCGCGGTCGCGCGGATGCCGCCGCCGATCAGACCCTCGACATCGACGATCAGTTCCGACTCTGTCGCGTCGACGTAGCGGAGCGCCTCGCCGTCGGCCTGCTCGAGCGTGACCGGCCCCAGCACGCCGTCCTTGCCCATGGTCAGCGTGAAAGCGCCCACTGCCCCGCGATCCTCGACGCCGAGCGCCTTTTGACCCTCGACCGAGGCGATCAGCGCCCCCCGGATCTCGCCGTCATTGCGCACCGTCCCCGCCGTTGACAGGAACAGCACCGAACCGTCGATGAGCCCGCGGCTGTTTTGCGCGTCGCCGCCGCGGTTGATGATCGTCGCGGTGCTCTCGGGCCGGTCCACCAGCACCGCCACGGGAAAGGGGTCTGCGTCGTCGCGGTCGGCCACTGCGGTCGTCCGTATCTCGCCTGCGTTGTCCAGCGTGACGCCGGCGCCGCCGAGATGCACCGTGACGCCATCGCTGCGCAGGATGCCGTCGGCCCGGTTCTCGATCGTGCCGCCGTCCAGATGCGCCAGCGCCGCCGGCTGGTAGGCAGCCGACGCCCCGCGCGGGTCCAGCGGATCGAGCCGCGCGCCGAACCCGGCCCGCGTCTCGATCGTCCCTTCGTTGACGAAGACGCCCGATCCGGCGGCGATCAGCCGCTCGGCGAACTCTGCGCCGACCTCGGCCAGCGCCTCGAAATACAGCAGGTCCTGAAAGCCCAGCACCTCCGGCCCGCGGGCGGCCAGCACCGGGAACGGCGCCTGCGTCAGGGCCCCGCTGCGCCCGACCCCGCCGATCTGCACGCCGACCGAGCCCTCGCCCGTCGTGACCACCGTCGCGTCCAGGGCGTTGGTCAGGTTCAGGCCGGAGCCGTTGGCGGCGATGCCGACGCTCCGCGCGCCATCGGTGCGGATCTCGCCCTCGTTGCGCAAGACGTTGCCGTCGCCGAACAAGCCCGCCCCGCCGGTCGTGTCGCCGTCGGTCCGGATCTCGCCCCCGGCCCGGTTGAGCATCGCGTTGCGGTCCCCGGCGACGGTCAGCCCAGCCCCCAGCTCGCCGGTCGCGCGCAGCAGGCCGCCGTTCTCGAAGACGCCGTCCTGCATGGTCAGGTCGACGGCGATCGAGAAGCGGCCCTCCACCGTGATCTCGGCCTCGGTCATGATGGTCGGGCGTTCGGCGAAGTCGGCCACCAGCGAGGTTTCCGGATCGTCCGTCTCCTCGGTGACCGCGAAGACCACGAGCCCCGGGGACTCCTCGCCCTCGGTGCGCGCGACCAGGCTCGGGCCCAGCGTCACGGTCTGCTGGCGCCCCGCGATCTGCATTGCGGGCGACAGCTGCCCGACGGTCGTGATGCGGGCACCGAACTCTGCGGTCCCGATCGCGACGAAAATGTCGTCGCCCAGCGTGTCGACGGCGGCGAGGAACTCGGTGTCGGTGGCGATCAGCGTCTCGGCGGCCAGCCCGACGTTCAAGATCGCCGCGTCGCCCAGGATGCCCACGGCGCGCCGGTCGCCTCCAGGGGGCGTGACGTCCGGGCTGCGGATCTCGCCGGCGATGTCGACGGTCGCCTCGTCGCCCGAGACCAGCACCGATCCAGCGAGACCCCGGTTCGCAACCGCGACCCGGTCTCCCCCGACCTCGAGGCCGACGTCGAGCACGCCGTCCTCGTCGTTCAGCGCGACGGCGTCGTCGCCGATGAGCTGGGCACTCCGGGCGGTTCCTGCATTTAGGAAACTCACGTCGGCGCCGCGGACGGTGTAACTGACCGCCTCGCCGTTGTTGATCACCTCGGCGCCCGGGCCGTTGATCGAGACGGTCCCGTTGAAGCGAACCTCGATGGGACCGAATTGCGGGTCGAGGTTCCGGAGCGTCAGCGTCTTCGGCTCGATCGTGCCGTTGTTCACGAAGTTGACGCCGGTGCCGCCGAGAACCACTTCATTGGTGACGCTGTTCACGGTGACGGATTGCGCGCCGGCGATGGAGACCCGTTCGATTGGCGCAGCGACGGTCGTCGAGCCGGGCCCGAACCCGAGCACGAAAAAGTCGTCGACCCCGTCACCGTTCGCGTCGACGCCTATGCGTTCGATAGTCAAAGTGGCCTCCGCAAATCAGTTTCATTCTGCAGTCGAAGCACGAAACACTGCCGCCAGTTATGGGGCTTGATACCTCGAGTATTTGGCGTGCGGTGATGCCAGTGACTTGCCTCCCGGGCAAGGAGCCAGGATCAATCGGGACCACGAGGCATTGGTCGCTGAGCCGGAGTGGCGCTGACGCAGATCTTGTGTAATAAGTCTATGGAGATGGCTTGTGCGGCGTCGGCTCCTCTCCCGCCGAGGCAAGACATTCGGCTTGACAAGGAATGCGCCCCAGCTCGTGGAGTTTTCCGATATTCTCATCAGAAAATTTTCCGGATAGGAAATACAAGCTGTTCCGCGGAGCTTATTGTTTGAAGTACTCACAAGTGAATGTCTGATCGAATACCGCGCCATGGAGATCGCTCCCGTCAGCCTCGCTTGAATCGATCACGCACAGACAATTTAACGATGATCGGCGGCGACGCTGTCACCCGCGCGGGCGACAGCTCAGCGAAGCGCGCCCTG
>NZ_DAIQNN010000114.1:0-7325 GCF_036788415.1 Rubrimonas sp.
CGATGAAGGCGGCTCGGCTTGCGCAGACCCCCGGATTTTGGCACTGCGCCACGTGCAGGAAATGGTGTGCAGCCGTGTCCAGACGGATTTCCGCGCGCGTCGGCATCAGGGAGCTGGCGGACGAGCTTCAGCTCTCCGTCGCCACCGTGTCGCGCGCGCTCAATGACCGGCCGGACGTCAACCCGGAGACTCGCGCCCGAGTGAAGGCGAGGGCGCTGCAATGGGGTTACGCGCCCAACCTCTCGGGACGAAGCCTCCGGCGCGGTCGCACGGGAATGGTGGCGACGCTGGTTCCGTCCTTTGGGGCCGGGATCGGCCCCACGTTCCTGGCCGTCCTGGAGGGCGCCCGCCGCGTGCTTTCCGCCGCTGGCTTCGACCTCGTGGTGATGTTCCGCGGTCCGGAAGAGGACCGGGTCGAGGCGATGCGCCGAATGCTCGATCGGTGGGTGGCCGACGCGGTGGTGATTACGGAGACACTGACGGCGGACGCCCGCGTCTCCCTGCTGCGCGAGCGGGGCGTCGAGTTCGTCTGCTTCGGCCGCACCGGGCGTGCGGAAGACGAGCCTGTGTGCGTTGACTTCGACTTCGGCGGCGCCGTCCATGATGCCGTTGGGCGCTTCGTCGCGAGCGGCCATCGCCGGTTCGCCCTGGTCACGGAAGGCACCCGGCATCACTACGAGGCGATCATGGGCGAAGCCTTCCACGCCGCCATCGCCGGCGCCGGCCCGGCCCTCGATGCGAGAAACTTTGTCGCCCCGGTGACGGAGCCTCACGCCCTCGCCCATGCGGCGGGAGCGGGCGCGACGGCGATAATCGTGGCCAACGGCCGCCTCGGCGCGCGCCTGCACGCCGCGCTGGCTGAGGCGGGCAGGCTGCCAGGGCGCGACGTGTCGCTGGTCAGCGTGCTGCCCATCCATGCGGTGGAGAACCACGGTCTGGCCATGGCCAGCTACGCCTTCGATCTCGACGCCGTGGGCGTCGAGCTCGCGCGCCGACTGCTAGCGCACCGCACGCCGGGCGGCGGCGAAAGCCGGCCGGTATCGGCGCATCTGGCGTCGGCGCGCCTCGTGGCCGCCAGCGACCGCGCCGACTGGCTCGTCCTGTCCGGCGGCGCGCCTTCCGACCGGCGCACTTGACACGGAGCCGGTTTCCGTAACGCTTACGGTGATCGGTCCATCAGTTTGAGCGGGGCCGGCGGCGAGCGGCGCGGGGGAGCGTCTGGTGCGCATCGTTCTGGTCGGCTGCGGCAGACAGAGCAGGGCCTGGATCAAGGCGGCCCAAACGGTCGGCGGGTTCGAGTTGTGCGGCTTCGTCGACGTGGACGTCGAAGCGGCGGCGGCGCTCGCGCGCGAGGCGGGCTGCGACGGCGCGGCGGTCGGCTCGGACCTCGCGGCGGTGCTCGCGGCGGCGCGGCCTGAGGCCGTCTTCGACATCGTGCCGCCCGACGTGCGGCCGGCGGTGGTGCATGCGGCCCTCGGCCATGGCTGCCACGTGCTGAGCGAGAAGCCGATGGCGCCTAGCCTCGCCGACGCGCACGCGATGGTGGCCGCGGCCAGGGCGGCCGGACGCGTGCACGCCATCATCCAGAATCGCCGCTACGTGCCTGGCGTCCGCCGGGCGCGCGCTTTTCTCGACAGCGGGGCGATCGGCGCGCTCACCGGCCTGCACGCCGACTTCTTCCTCGGCCCGCATTTCGGCGGGTTCCGCGAGCGGATGCGCAACGTGCTCCTGCTCGACATGGCGATCCACACCTTCGACGCGGGCCGCTTCATGGCCGGCGCGCTGCCGCGCGCGGTGACGGCTTCGGAGACCAATCCGCCGGGCTCATGGTATGCGCATGGGGCCTCGGCCTTCGCCGTGTTCGAGATGGGCGACGGCTTAACCTTCACCTACCGCGGATCGTGGTGCGCCGAGGGTGCACCGACGAGCTGGGAGGCGTCCTGGCGCTTCACCGGGACGAGGGGAACCTTGCTCTGGGACGGCGCCGACGGCTTCGAGGCGCGCCGCGTCGTCGGCGCGGAGGGCTTCTTCCGGCCGGTCGAGCCCGTCGAAGCGCCGCCGCTCGCCGACGTGTCCCGGGCCGAGGGCTACGTCAGCCTGATGCGCGAGTTTGTCGCCGCCGTGCGGGGCGGGCCAGAGCCGGAGACGGTCGGCAGCGACAACATCCACAGCCTCGCGATGGTCTTCGGCGCCATCGACAGCGCCGCCTCCGGGCAGCGCATCGAGCTTCTGCCTGACCGGGAGTTGGCGACGTGAGAGAAGAATCTGGCGACATCCGCATCGGCACCATGGTCAAGGCTGGCCTGCCCGGTGTGGCCGAAGCGGTGAGGAACCTCGCCGGCAGCGGCTTCGAGAGCATCCAGCCGTTCTTCTGGCAGACCATAGGGAACATGGACCTGGCCGACCTCGCGCTGCGGCTGCGCGATGCCATCGGTGACAAGGACGTGACCATGCCGACGCTGGGGGTCTTCGGCAACGCACTCGAAGGCGATGCGGCGGCCGAGGAGACGCGCCGAAGCTGGGAGGCCGCGATCGACGCTGCGCATCACTTCGGGGCCGATGTGGTGGCGGGTTTCGCGGGGCGCCTGCGCGGGCGGCCGATCGACGAGAGCCTGCCGCGCTTCGCCGAAGTCTGGGGGCCCTTGGCGCGCCGCGCCGCCGACCGTGGCGTGCGCATCGCCTTCGAGAATTGCGCGATGGAGGGCAGCTGGGCCAGCGGAGACTGGAACATCGCGGTGACCCCCGACGCCTGGGAGAGGATGTTCAACGCCCTGCCCGACGAGAACCTCGGCCTCGAGTGGGAGCCCTGTCACCAACTCTACTGGCTGATCGACCCGACTCCGCAGATCCGCAAGTGGGCGGCGCGCATCTTCCATGTCCACGGCAAGGACGCGACCGTGCGCCACGACGTCATCCGCGAGCACGGCTATCCCGGTCCGGTCAAGGCGGTCTTCATGCGCACGCCGGGATTCGGCGACAGCAACTGGACGGACATCATCAGCGAGTTGCGGCTGGTCGGCTACACCGGCTCGATCGACATTGAGGGGTGGCACGATCCCGTCTACCGCGATGCGTTAGAGATGCAGGGACAGTTGCACGCACTTCGATATCTCAAAGCCTGCCGCGGAGGGGAGCGCTTCACCGACTACGCCAATCCCGCGCGATAACGACAGAACCGAACGCGAGCGACACAAGTCGCCGAACCGGAGGAGAACGCCCATGATACGCCCAGCCTTGGGACTGGCCGCCGCGGCGGCCCTGATGACGGCAGGCGCCGCCGCGGCGCAGCCCGTGACCCTGACCTTCTGGACCGAAATGCAGGAGGGTCAGCTCGACGTCGTGCTCGCACGCGAGTTCGACGAGAAGAACGAGGACATCACGGTCGAGATCCGCACCGTGCCCTTCGCCGAGATGATCGCCGAGTCGCTTCGCGCCTTCGCGACGCGCACCAATCCCGACGTAATCTCGATCGACAACCCGGACTTCCCCGCATTCAGTTCGCGCGGCGCCTTCCTCGCCATCGACGACAAGGTGGCGGCTTCGGAGGTCATCGATCCCGAGAGCCTGTTCCCCGGCCCGCGGCGGTCGGTGACGTGGGACGGCAAGATGTACGGCGTGCCACGGGCCGCCAACACCATCGCGCTCTACTACAACCGCGACATGTTCCGCGAGAAGGGTCTCGACCCAGACAACCCGCCGAAGACATGGGACGAGCTGCTTAGCGCCGCGCGCACTCTGAGCGACCCGGCCCGCAACGTCTACGGCATCGCCTTCTCGGCCGTCGCGAACGAGCAGGGCACGTTCCAGTTCCTGCCGTGGGCTCAGATGGGCGGCGGGGACTACGACAACATCGCCGCGCCCGGCGCCGTGCGCGGGCTCGAAATCTGGAAAACCCTGATCGACGAGGGGCTGGCCAGCCCCGACACGCTGACGCGCGGCCAGTTCGACAGCACCGCGACCTTCAATCAGGGCAACGCCGCCATGGCGATCTCCGGCCCCTGGGAATTGAACCGAATGGCCGCCTCGGCGCAGTTCGACTGGGGCGTCGCCCTGCTGCCCACGCCTGAGCCCGACAGCCCGCGGTCCTCGGCGCTCGGCGACATGAACTACGCCGTGTTCGCGAACTCGCCCAACCCCGACGCCGCCTTCCGGCTCATCGAGTACATGGTCAGCCAGCAGCATCGGGCTTGGGCCGAGTTCTCGCGCATGCCGCCGCGGTCCGACGTCGAACTGGGCTCGACCGGAAACCCGCGGATCGACGCCGCGGCGAAGGTTTTCGCCGAGCAACTCGGGTATGCGCGCAACCGTGGTCCGCATCCGGAGTGGCCGCGCATCAGCCGCATCATCTGGACCGCGATCCAGGACGCGCTTACGGGACAGAGCACGCCGCAGGCCGCGCTGGAAGAAGCCGCCGCCGACATCGCCCGTATCGTCAACTGAGCCAACGGACCACGGCCCACAGCCGCCCGAGCCTCGATTTGGGCGGCGACGGGCCGAGGCGGACCGGAGCGAACGCAATGCGGCGGGTCCTCGGCACATTCCGCGACGGCGTGGGGTTCGACGTGGCGCTGCTATGCGCGGCGCTGCTCTACCTGCTGCTCGCTGCCGGCATTCCGATCGCCTACAACGTAGTCCTGAGCTTCCAGCGCGTCGACATCTTTAGCCTCGGGTCGTTCTCCCACCCGTGGGTCGGCTGGGAAAACTACGTCGGCGTCTTTCAGGACCGCGCCGCAATGCGCGTGCTGACCAACACCGCGATCTTTCTCGGCCTGTCGATCCTGTTCCAGTTCACGCTCGGGTTCGCGCTAGCCTTGTTCTTCGACCTCGGCTTTCCAGGGGCGACCTGGTACCGTGGCGTGTTCCTTGCGGCGTGGATCATGCCGGGGCTCGTCGTCGGCGTGATCTGGAACTGGTTGCTGGCCGGCGACTTCGGGGTGATCAACCACCTGCTGCGAAGCGCCGGCATGATCAGCGAGCCGATCTTCTGGCGCTCCGACGTGCGCTACTCGCTCTACGCGGTGCTGCTGGCAAACATCTGGTACGGCACGCCCTTCAACATGATCCTGCTGTCCGTGGGTCTCGCGGCGATCCCGCGCGACCTCTACGAGGCGTCGGCCCTCGACGGCGCCACCGCCTGGCAGCGCTTCCGCACCATCACCGTGCCGATGATGTTCCCGACCATCGGGGCCGTCCTCGCGTTGGGCGTCATCTTCACCCTGCAACAGTTCGACCTGTTCGCCGCCATCACTTCGGGCGGGCCGTCGAATTCATCCAAGGTGGCGCAGTTCTGGAGCTGGGAGCTCAGCTTCCGCGAATACGACTTCGGGCGCGGGGCGGTCATCTCGGTCATCATGATCGCCTTCGTACTCATGGTGGCGGCGCTCTACGTGACGTCGACGCGGGCGGAGACGCGGGCATGATGACGGCGTCGACAGCACGGCTGCTGTCGGTCGCCGCGCTCCTGATGACGGCGGTCTACCTGTTCCCGCTCTACTGGATGTACGTCACCAGCCTGAAGACGGAGTCGGGCATCTTCGCCTCGCCTCCCGCGCTCTGGCCCGTCGATCCTCAGTGGGCCAACTATCCCGAGATCTGGCGGCTGTCGAACGTCGGCCTTTACCTCTGGAACAGCACAATCATCGCCTTCGGCGTGACCGCTTTGGTGGTGTTGTTCGGGACCGGCGCCGCCTACGTGCTGGCGCGCTACCGGACGATATGGATCGACGCGGCGCTGTTCTTCGTGCTGATGATGCAGGTGCTGCCGCCAAGCCTGATGATCACGCCGATCTATGTCGGTTTCGCCTGGTTGGGGCTGCTCGACACACCGCAGACTGCGGCGATCCTTGCGATAGCCGGCCGATCGCTGCCCTTCTACATCATCCTCGCCCGTGCCGCCTTCCTGACCGTCCCGCGGGAGCTGGAGGAAGCCGCGCTGGTCGACGGCAACAGCCGCGCCGGCGCGTTCGCCATGATCGTGATGCCGCTGGCCCGGAACGGGCTGCTGGTGACGGCGCTGATCATTTTCATGCAGAGCTTCGGCGAATACGTCTACTCGACTTCGATCATCGCCGACAGCCGCCTGCAGCCGGCCTCTATCGGCATGACTCGCTTCCTTCAGCCTAACATCGTCACATGGAACGGCATCATGGCTTTCGCCGCCATGTTCGTAACGCCGATCATCGTGGCCTTCGTGCTGCTGCAGCGCCAGATCGTGTCCGGCCTGACCTCGGGGGCGCTGAAATGATCGCGCAGATCGAACTCGAGCGGATCGAGAAGCACTACGGCGCCTTCCACGCGCTGAAGGACGTCACGCTGAGCATTCCTAAGGGTCAGTTCGTCGCGTTGGTGGGACCGTCCGGCTGCGGGAAGTCAACGCTGCTGCGGTCTATCGCCGGGCTCGAGACCATCACGTCGGGCGTCATGCGTATCGCCGGCGTCGAGGTGAACCGGATGCCGCCGCGCAAGCGCGATCTGGCGATGGTGTTCCAGTCCTATGCGCTCTACCCGCACATGACGGTGCTGGACAACCTGACCTACGCCCTACGCCTGCGCGGCGTGCCAAGAACCGACCGCTCCGCCCGCGCCGCCGAAGTGGCGCGCGTCATCGGGCTGGAGGCGCTTCTCGGCCGCTACCCGCGCGAACTGTCGGGCGGCCAGAGACAGCGCGTGGCCATGGGCCGGGCGATCATCCGCGAACCGAAGGCATTCCTCTTCGACGAGCCGCTCTCGAACCTCGACGCGGCGCTGCGGGTTCAGATGCGGCGCGAGGTGCGCAACCTGCACGATCGGATCGGCGCGACGTCGGTCTATGTCACCCACGATCAGGTCGAGGCCATGACCATGGCGGACCATGTGGTGGTGATGCGCCAGGGAGTGATCGAGCAGCAGGGACCGCCGCTGACCCTCTACGACAGCCCGGCCAACATCTTTGTCGCGGGCTTCATCGGATCGCCCGCAATGAACTTCGTGCCTGCGGTGGCGCGCGGCGACGGCATGGTGGAGCTCGCGCTGCCCGGCTCGCCCGTGCTGCCGCTAAGGAGAGACGTCGCGCCCGGACGGCCTGTGATCGTGGGGCTGCGGCCCGAGCATCTGGAGCTCGGCGGCGAAACCGGAGCCGGCGCCATCGACATGGTCGTCGGCGCGGTGGAGACGACGGGATCGGTCACGTTCCTGACGAGCAGCGGCGACCCGGAGCTAACGTTGATCGCCGATGGGCACAGCCGCACCAATCGGGGCGACCGCCTGAGCGTGCGGATTTCTCCCGAACGTATCCATGTTTTCGATCGCGACACTGGCCAATTGCTGCGCTGAGCAGCCGAGGACAA
>NZ_DAIQNN010000115.1:0-7175 GCF_036788415.1 Rubrimonas sp.
TAGACGCTGTGCTCGAGCATCGCGACGCGGTTGGCGGTGGCGAAGGCGACCGCGCCGCCCGACCCGCCCTCGCCGATCACGACCGAGACGAGCGGAACGCCGATCTGAAGGCATTTCTCGGTGCTGCGCGCGATCGCCTCGGCCTGTCCGCGCTCCTCCGCGCCCTTGCCGGGATAGGCGCCGGGCGTGTCGATCAGGGTGATCACCGGCAGGCCGAAGCGGTCGGCCAAATCCATCAGCCGGATCGCCTTGCGGTAGCCCTCGGGGCGGGCCATGCCGAAATTGCGGTGCAGGCGGCTTTTCGTGTCGCGGCCCTTCTCGTGGCCGATCACGACCACCGGTCGGTCCTCGAAGCGGGCGAGGCCGCCGATCACGGCGTGATCCTCGGCGAAGCCGCGGTCGCCTGACAGCGGCGTGAATTCGGTGAACAGCGCCTCGACATAGGCCAGCGCGTGCGGGCGGTCGGCATGGCGGGCGACCTGGCATTTCGACCATGGATCTAGGCCCGCGTAGAGGTCGGTCAGCAGCTTGCGCGCCTTCTCGTCGAGCTTGGCGGCTTCCTCGGCGACGTCGGTCTCGGGGTTGCGCGCGGCCATGGCGCGCAGCTCCGCCGCCTTGCCTTCGAGCTCGGCGAGGCCTTTCTCGAAATCGAGATAATTGCGCACTGCGTCCTCCGGCGGTCGGGCCTGTCGCTCGGGGGCGGATTACGCCGAGGGTGGGGGAAATTCAATCGCTCGAGCGGCGCGCGGCCGTCGCGTCTCGACAAAGCCCCCCGCCCGCGCTAGCCGGGACGCCGGAGGCCCGATCATGCCGCGCAAAGCCGACGCCCTGCCGCCCTATCTCGTCGAGCGCTATCGCGCGTGGCGCGCCCTGCGCTTCGAGCAGGACAAGGCGTGGTATGCGCGGCTCGCGGAAGGCGGCCAGCGCCCGCGCGCGATGATCGTCTCCTGCTGCGACAGCCGCATCGACGCGGTCGGGCTGTTCGGCGCGGAGCCCGGGGACCTGTTCGTGCTGCGCAACGTCGCGGCCCTCATCCCGCCGTTCACGCCGGACCATTCCCATCACGGCTCATCGGCTGCGGTCGAATACGCGATCACCGCGCTGCGCGTCGCGCATGTGGTCGTGGTCGGCCATTCCGATTGCGGGGGCGTCGCCGCCTGCTGCGACATCTGCGAGGGGCGCGCGCCGCATCTGGAAGCCGACACCAGCTTCGTCGGCCGCTGGATGGAGATTCTGCGCCCGGGACATGCGCGCGTCGCGGCGGCCAATCCCGAGCGCGCCGACCGCCAGCGCGCGCTGGAATTCGAGGCGGTGCTGACCTCGCTGCGCAATCTCGAAACCTTCCCCTTCGTGCGCGAGGCGGTCGACAAGGGCCTCGTGACGCTGCACGGCGCGTGGATGGACATCGGCGCGGGGCGGCTGCACGTCTTCGACGCGCCGAGCCGGAGTTTCGCGCAGCTCGGCTGAATTCGCGCGCCGGCCATGGGCCGCCAGGGCGCGCGCCCTATGATCCACGCGTCACTCCCTGCACCGGGCGAGCCATGCTGACCATCCGCGACCTGCGCAAGCAGTACGACACGCCGCAAGGCCCGATCACCGTGCTCGACGGGGTTACCTTGAGCGTCGCCGCCGGCGAGCGGGTGGCGCTGATGGGCGAGTCGGGCTCGGGCAAAAGCACGTTGCTGCATCTGGCCGCCGGCCTCGACGCCGCCGACGGCGGGACGATCCACGTCGGAAACGCCGAAGTGACTGCGCTCGACGACGCCGGGCGCGCGGCGCTGCGGCGCGACCGGATTGGGATCGTGTTCCAGCAGTTCAACCTCGTGCCCTCGCTGACGGTCGCCGACAATCTCGCCTTCCAGGCGCGCATCGCCGGCCGCCACGATCCGGACTGGACGGCGCGTCTGGCCGAGCGGCTGGGCGTGGCGCAGCTGATGGACCGCTATCCCGAGCAGCTTTCGGGCGGGCAGCAGCAGCGCGTGGCCATCGGGCGGGCGCTCGCGGTGCGCCCCGTGCTGGCGCTCGCAGACGAGCCGACCGGCGCGCTCGACGAAGCCACCGCGGAGGAGGTGATCGCGCTGGCGCGCGATCTGGCGGGCGAGACCGGCTGCGCCTTCCTGATGGCGACCCACAGCGCACATGTCGCCGGCGCGATGGACCGGGTGCTGCGGCTGCATGCGGGGCGGCTGGAATGAACGGGCGCTGGCAGGTCCTGCGCTGGACGCTGGCGACGCTGGCGAGCCACTGGCGGCGCAAGCCCCTGCAATTCGCCGCGCTGTTCGTCGGGCTCGCACTTGCGACCGCGCTCTGGAGCGGCGTGCAGGGCCTCAACGCGCAGGCTCGGCAGAGCTACGCCGAGGCGGCGGCGCTGCTCGGCGGCGCGCAGACGGTCAGCGTCGCGCGGCCCGAAGGCGGGACGTTCGACCAGGGCCTCTATGTCGATCTGCGGTTGCAGGGCTGGACGGTCTCGCCCGTGCTGGAGGGCCGCGTGCGCGTCGGCGAGCGGCTGTGGCGCGTGGTCGGACTCGACCCGGTCACCTTGCCGGCGAGCGGGGCGCTGGCGGGCATCGGGGCGGCGGAGGGCGGCGACGCCGGCGTCCTGCTGGGCCGTCCGCGCGCGGCGCTGGTCTCCCCCGACACGCTGGCCGAGTTCGAGGCGCTCTATGAGGACGCGCCGGTCGCTGCGACCGGCGAGGCGGTTCCGCCGCTGCGCGCGCGCGACGGCGTCGCGCCGGCGACGCTGGTGATGGATGTCGGCGCGGCGCAGCGTCTGCTCGACCGCCCCGGCGCGCTCTCGCGGCTGATCGCGCCGGCGGGGCGCGCGCCGGATGCCGCGGCGCTCGCCGGAACCGGGCTCAGCGTGCAGGCCGACCCGGCGGGCGAGGATCTGTCGCGGCTCACCGACAGTTTTCACCTCAACCTCACCGCCTTCGGCCTGCTCGCCTTCGTGGTGGGGCTGTTCATCGCCCACGCCGCCATCGGGCTGGCCTTCGAGCAGCGGCTGCCGACGCTGCGCACGCTGCGCGCCTGCGGTGTCTCCGCCTCGGCGCTGGCCGGCGCGCTGCTGGCCGAACTTGTCGCCTTCGCGATGGCGGCGGGGGTCGCGGGCATGATCGGCGGCTATGTGATCGCGGCGGCCCTTTTGCCGGACGTGGCGGCGAGCCTGCGCGGCCTCTACGGCGCGCCGGTCGGCGGCGCGCTGCGGCTCGATCCCGCCTGGTGGCTGTCGGGGCTCGGGATGAGCCTGCTCGGCGCGTTGGCCGCCGCCGGGGTCAGCCTGTGGCAGGCGGCGCGGCTGCCGGTGCTGGCGCCGGCGCAGCCCTTCGCGTGGTTCGGCGCGCATCGCAAGCGCATCCGGCTCCAGGCCTGGGGCGGCGTCGCGCTGATGGCGCTCGCGGCGATGGTCGGGCGCGCGGGCGACGGGCTGCTCGCGGGCTTCTTCATCCTCGGCGCGCTGCTGCTCGGCGCTGCGCTGCTGCTGCCGGGCGTGCTGTCGGCGGTCCTCGGCTGGGGCGCGGAGCGGGCGAAGGGGCCGCTGACGCGGTGGCTGTTCGCCGACGGACGGCAGGCGCTGTCGGGGCTGTCGCTGGCGCTGATGGCGCTGATGCTGGCGCTCGCGGCCAATATCGGCGTCGGAACGATGGTCGGCGGCTTCCGCGAGGCCTTCACCGGCTGGCTGGAGAACCGGCTGGCCGCCGAAATCTACGTCCGCCGGCTCGATGCGGAGGAGCGGCGGGTCTTCGAGGCGCGGGTGGGCGACATCGCCGACGTGACCGCGATCCTGCCCGCCCGCAACGTCGACTTGCGGCTGAATGGCTGGCCGTCCGAGCTGCTCGGCCATGTCGACCACGCGACCTATCGCGACGCCTGGCCGGTGATCGAGGCCGCGCCCGAGATGTGGGAGACTTACGCGCGGGGCGAGGGCGCGCTGGTCTCCGAACAGCTCGCGCGGCGGCTTAAGTTGCGGCTCGGCGACGCGCTGGAGGTCCCGACGCCGCAGGGGCCGTGGCGGCTCGAGGTGGTCGGCGTTCATCCCGATTACGGCAATCCCAAAGGGCAGGCGGTCGTCTTGCACGACGCGCTGGTGGCGCGGTTCCCCGAGGCGGAGGCGGGCTCCTACGCGCTGCGCGTGACGCCAGGGCGCACGGAGGCGGTTCTGACCGCGCTGCGGGCCGACCCCGCGCTCGCCGAGATCGAGATGGTCGATCAGGGCATGGTGAAGGGCTTCTCGCTCGACATCTTCGACAAGACCTTCGCGGTCACCAACGCGCTGAACGCGCTGACGCTGGGGGTGGCGGGGGTCGCGTTGCTGACGAGCCTCGCCACGCTCGGCGCGATGCGGCTGCCGCAGCTCGCCCCGCTCTGGGCGATGGGGCTGACGCGGCGCAAGCTGGCGACGATGGAGCTGGGGCGCACGCTGGCGCTCGCCTTCCTCACCGCGCTTTGCGCGATCCCGCTGGGGGTGGGGCTCGCCTGGGTGCTGGTGGCGGTGGTCAATGTGCAGGCCTTCGGCTGGCGGCTGCCCTTCGCGGTGTTCCCCGGCCAATGGGCGCAACTCACCCTTCTGGCGCTGGTCACCGCGGCGGTCGCTTCCGTCCCGCCGATCCTGAGACTGGCGCGCATCGCGCCGACGCAGCTGCTGGGAGCTTTCGCCAATGAGCGCTGAGACGAGCCTGACGCGGCGCCGCCTGCTGGCCGGGGCCGCCGCCGCGGCGCTCGCAGGCCCCGGCGCGCGCGCGCAGGGCTTCGCCGGAATGGGCGCGGAGGCGGCGGAGTTCGCGCAGGTCGTCCCCGGCGCGGCGCTCGACTTTCCGCGCGACCACCTCGCCCATCCGGGCTTCCGGATCGAATGGTGGTATGTCACCGCCAATCTGCGCGCCGCCGACGGGACGCGCCTGGGCGTTCAGTGGACCCTGTTCCGGACCGCCTTCGAGCCCGGCGACACCGATCTCGGCGCGGGATGGGACAGCCCGCAGCTCTGGTTCGCGCACGCCGCGATCACCACCGCCGAGACTCACCGCGCCGAGGAGCGTTTCGCGCGCGGGGGGATCGGGCAGGCCGGCGTGACCGCGCCGCCCTTCCGCGCCTGGATCGACGACTGGGCGCTCGAGGGCGCGCCCGGACCGGGCGACCTCTACGACCGGCTCTCGATGCGCGCGCGCGGCGCGAGCTTCGCTTTCGCGCTCGACATGGCGGCGGAAGGGCCGCTCGTGCTGCATGGCGAGGAAGGCTTCAGCCTGAAGTCCGAGCGCGGTCAGGCGTCCTACTACTACTCGCAACCCTTCTACCGCGTGCGCGGCAGCGTGACGCTCGATGGGGAGGAGACGCAGGTCGAAGGCCGCGCCTGGCTCGACCGCGAGTGGAGCAGCCAGCCGCTCGACGAGACGCAGACCGGCTGGGACTGGTTCTCGCTGAGCTTCGACGACGGCGACAAGGCGATGCTCTACCGCATCCGGCAGGCGGACGGCGACACCTTCTCGGGAACCTGGATCGGCGCGGACGGCGCGACGGCGCAGATCGCCCGCGCCGACATCGCCTTCACGCCGCTCGACTGGGCCGACGTCGCGGGCCGCGAGACGCCGGTGCGCTGGCGCGTCGAGATCGCCGGCCGCGGCGTCGAAATCGAGGTCGCAGCGCTCAATCCCCGCGCCTGGAATGCGCTGACCGTGTCCTATTGGGAGGGGCCGGTGATCATGACCGGCACGCATCCCGGCGAGGGCTATCTCGAGATGACCGGCTATTGAGGCGCGTCAGCGGGCGAGGGCGCGCAGAGCCGCCGGGTCGCGCAGCACGATCGCGCCCTTGGGGCACGCGATCAGCCCCGCGCGCGCCCATGCGCGCAGCTGACGGTTGACGCCTTCGCGCGACGCGCCGATCAGCCGGGCCATGTCGCCCTGAGAGGGCGGGCGGGGGATGCGCAGCGCTTCCGGGTCGTCCGCCGAAGGCGCGGCGCCGCGCTCTTCCGCGAGGCCGATCAGAAGGAGGGCGAGGCGGCCCGGCAGATCGCGCAAGGCCATCGCCTCCACCTGCCAGCTGCTGCGCCGCAGCCGCGCGCACAGCACCTCGATCACCGCTGCGGCGACGCCGGGGCGCTCCTCCATCGTGAGGCGCAACGCCGCGCGGTCGATGACCAGCGCCTCGACAGGCGCGGCGGCGACGGCGTCGGCGGAGCGCGGACGCCCGTCGAGCACGGCGATCTCGCCGAGCATCTCTCCCGGTTCGACGAAGTTGAGCGTCGCTTCGCGCCCGTCCTCGGAGGCGATGGAGATCCGCGCGCAGCCCGAGAGGATCAGCAGCATCGCCTCGCCCGGATCGCCTTTATGGAAGATGGTCTGGCGCGCCGCGAACCGCTTGCGCCGCCCGAGTGCGGCGAGGGCGGACCAGTCGTCTTCGGCGAGGCCGGCGAGAAGCCCTGCGCGCGGGCGCGGCGTCCGGGGAGGGGGGCCGTCCATGTCGATCCGCTCCGCCGTCGCGCCGCATTCGCCATGCAAGATGCCGCCGCGCGAACGCGGCGGCAACGGTTGAGATGCGCGGCTCACGCGTAGAGCAGATGGTCGGTCGGAACGTCGAGCCCGATCGCATGGGTCGCCGCCGCCGCGCCGTCGCTCAGAAGCTTGGAGACGCTGTTGCCGGCGTTCGCGAACAGCCCCATCGTTCCCACCGCGTCGTCGAGCATGTCGAGCGCGTCGCGGCCCTGCCGGGCGGCGCCGGCATAGGAGGTCAGCGCGAAGTCGGCGAGCTCGACGTCGCCGAGGGCCGCCGCGTCGAAGGCCGCCGCGATGTCGAAGTGGAAGCTCTCGGAGCCGTTCACGAGCCGCAGCGTCTCGACCCGCCCCGCTGTCGTATCCATGCCGACCACCCGCACCGAGCCGATCTCGTCGCCGAAGAAGCTGTCCTCGAAGCCG
Source organism: Rubrimonas sp. (assembly GCF_036788415.1). Classification (NCBI taxonomy): domain Bacteria; kingdom Pseudomonadati; phylum Pseudomonadota; class Alphaproteobacteria; order Rhodobacterales; family Paracoccaceae; genus Rubrimonas; species Rubrimonas sp. The sequence goes on from NZ_DAIQNN010000115.1 coordinate 6,906, forward strand.
ATCACGAGGTCGCTCGCCTCGCGGGTCAGGGTGAAGTCGAAGGCGTCGATGTCGACGATCCCGTAGCGGCGGATCTCGATGACGTCGTCGCCGCCGCCCGTCGGCAGGATCTGGTCGAGGCCGGGGATCCTGTCGCCCAGCCAGTCGGCTGCGCCCTGCAGAGCCCCGAAGCCGCGCTCGTCGACGATCACCTCGCCCTCGTCGAACCACACGAGATAGGTGTCGTCGCCCGCGTCGCCGACGAGGCGCTCGCCGCCGGTCTCCGCCGCG
>NZ_DAIQNN010000116.1:0-6943 GCF_036788415.1 Rubrimonas sp.
CGCGTCAATCGCGACCATGTCGCCGCGCCGCCTCGCCAAGGACCGCGGCGTCCATCTCCTCCAGCGACTTGGCCGGGCCCGACGCCCGCAGCATGCCGAACACGCCCGCAGCTGTCGTGGGCGGAAAGGCGGGGGCGGCGCGCAGCAGCACGCCCTCCGGCGTCTCCTCGACGACGAGCCGTGTGCCGGCGCTCCATCTCCGGCGTTCCCGCACGGTCTTCGGCAGGATGACCTGACCCTTGGTCGAAACCGTCGTGGCGAGGGGGTCGGAGGCGGCCATCAGCGATCCTGGATGGTAAGACACAAGTAAGATAGCCAAGGGACGTCTCGACCACAAGGGCGCGCCTCCGGCTGCCGGAAGGCCGCGGCCACAAAGGTTCTCCGATGTGGATCGCCGAAGGGTCCCTATGCCGATCGACACCGTAAGTCGTTGATGCCATAAGGCCAGACGAGGTTACACTTCGGTGCTTGTTCACAGCCTGTCAAAGACCCGCGGCGCAAGGCCACGACACTTGCGGTTCAGGACGCCGATTGCCTGCGCGGCCTCCCGCCCTTGGCGCCATTGGCGCGAGCCGCCGCCGCCTTGGCCGGCGACGTCGCCTGCCCGGCCTTGCGCGCCAGATAGGCTGGCGTGCCAAAGAGCCCAGCCAGCAGGCCCGGAACGGAGAGATCAACGTCGATGGCTTCCCAATGCAGGCCAAAGCCCGCGCCGAGAATCTCGACCGCAGCCAGTTCCTCGTCCGTCGCCTGCTCCAGACCCTGCGCGAGGTGCGGCGGGAAGGCGAAGGTGCAGCCGTTGGTCAGATCGATGACGATGCGGCCGTTCTTCCGGTCATAGCGCACGGACGTGGCGCGCGGCTCACTCCGCCGCGCGAGACGGCCACGCTCTTCCGCGACGTCGATCTCGGCGTCCATCAGGTCAGCCAACGATCTCCCTCCATCGGTCCAGAAACGCCCGCTTGTGGTCCCGCACCAGCTACATCGCCCTGCGCACGTCGTATCCCTTCATGCCATCGACCCAGACAAGGACCGGCGCGCCATGTGGCCCGACCAGATTGATCTTGGCCTGCCAGTCACCGAACAAATGCACATGGGCGGGCTCGTGATCGACCGTGAAGATGAGACGCCCAGTCCATAGGCGCGGTGGATCGTCACGGCTCCGGCCATGGGTTGACGACATCGACGCCAGTCGGCGCGAAGTCCCGGATGTTGCGCGTCATCACCGTGAGCCCGTGGCGTCTGGCGCTGGCGGCGATCAGCCCGTCGGCGGCGCCGACGGTGCGACCGACAGCTTGGGCCCTGGCCGTCATGAGACCCCACAGCCGGGCGGTCTCGGCGTCGATGTCGAGGATGCGGTCGGCGTAGTCGCGCTCAAGCCCGGCGAGCCAGGCCCCGAGCGCCGCCTTGCGCGCGCCATCGGCCATACGGGCGACGCCGCAGGCGAGTTCACCCAAGGTGATGACGCTGAGATAGACGGCATCTGCCGCCAGCGCGTCGACGGCGGCCGCGACGCGCGGCTCGCCGTCCGTCCGCCGCAGCTCCGAAACCACGCAGGTGTCGAGCAGGAGCCTCAAAGGTCCACCGGCCGAATGGGGCTCGCGTCGCGCTTCAGGTCGACCCCGTCGAGCGACGGGCCCTGCATCAGGTAGCTCACGAGACTAGGCTTCTCGCCGGTCAGCCGTCGATACTCGGCCTCGGCGAGGACAATGACGGCCCCGTCGCGCCTGGCGATGCGCTGCGGGCCTTCTGTAAGCGCACGCCGCATCACCTCGCTCAGGCGGTTCTTTGCTTCGGCGACTGGCCATGTCATATGCACACCCGTGAACATCTAGACACGCTAGACATAGCAGGATCGGCCGGTCTCTCCAAGCCGAATGGCCGATGTCCCTGGATGCACGGCGAAGACACTCCCACCACGCGATCGACCGGCGGTTCTCCGGCGCCCGCCCCGCGATCCACCGGAACTGCAAGGCCCCTCACTGCACACAATCAGCGTCAGTCGTGAGGGGCGGCGGTGGAGAGGCGACGTCCCGGTTCGCGCACAGCACGCGCGACCGACGCCGGGCACAAGGGCGTCGGGCGACGCCGCCATGGCTATCCTGAACGCCTGCACCCATGATCGGGGCGCCGGGGAGGACCGCCATGAAGCCGTCTGGATCGACCGAGGCCGCCACCTTCGTTTCGAGCGGCGCGTTCGCAGCAGGGGCCGAGTTCGTGTCGGGCGCCATTCTGCCTGCGCCGCTCGGAGGACCGCGCCACGATCGAGCCGTCGGGCGAGCGGCGGGGGTGCTGGAGCGCGCCATCCTGGGCGGCGCATCGCGCCTGACGGTCCTCTCCGGCCGAACGGCCGCCGTGGCCGCCGGTTGCGACGTGCTGAGGCCCGACATCGCGATCGCGCCACCACCAGCATCGCACCAGCCTCTGATTGCGCCTGCGCTCGTTTGCGAAGTGCTGGACCGCGCGTCCTGCGATCTCGATCTCGCGGTCAAGGTCGACGCCTGGCGCGCCGCGCCCTCCGTCGACCATGCGATGTGGATCGATCCGGACCGGGGCGGGCTGCTGCACATGCGCCGCCGCGGAGCGCGATGCGTGTTCCGCTTCTACGACGATGGCGTGCTGGACCTCGACGCCTTAGGCGTCGTCGTCGACGTGCATGCGCTCGCGGAAGCTTCGGACGCCTCGACATCTGCGCGAACTGACGAACGCCGCCCCTACACCGATCTGCCGCTCAGCGGCCGGCGGCTGCCGCGCTTCGCCGACGTCGATGATTTTCTTGCCTGGTACGAGATCGTCCCGGGCAAGCAGCGGTTCGAGTTGGTCCGCGGAGCCGTCCGCTTCGCGGACATGCGCGACCCTGCGCCCGAAGGGCGTAGCCCCGGTCTGGCGGTCGGGCTGCTGCGGTTCCGGCAGAAGCTTCTGTCGATGCTCCAGAAGGCGTGCGGGCCGGGCCTCGCGGCGCTGTCCGGCGGACTGCTGGTCGCCATCGGGTCTGACTGCGCGCTCTGTCCCGATCTGGTCGTCGTCGAGGGGCCCATCGGGAACGACGACACATCCTTCGTGGAGCCTCTGATCGTCGTCGAGATCCTGACCGCCGGCAGCGCCGCGCGCGACGCCACGGTCAAGCTGGACGCCTATCTCGGTCATCGCGGCATCCGGTGGGTTCTCCTGGTCGATCCATCGGAACGCGCGGTGATGGTCTATCGAGGCTCCGGCGATCGTCAAACGCCGCGCCTGCTGACCGGGGGCTCCCTGCCGCTGCCTCCGCTTCGCGTCCCGCTCGATATCGCCGCGCTGCTGGCCAATGACTAAGTCAATATCTGCCTCACCAGCCTGCGCGGACGGTCGAGAACAGACGGTGCGTCCGGGACCAGAGCAGCCGACAGGCCCGCAGCCGCCTCGGCGAGCGGGGCAGCGCAGCCGGCGACGGCCGCTGAGCGCGCTTGACGTTCCGCGAAGATCTCCTCCGTTCTGATCGTCAAACGCCCGCCCGCGTCTAATCCGTCGCGCCGAACAGCAGCGCGAGGTCGTCCTCGTCGAGCGCGAGCGGGCCGCTCGCCTTGCCCTCGAACAGCGCGTCGGCCATGGCCTGCTTGCGCGCCTGCAACGTGACGATCGCCTGCTCAACCGTGCCCTCGGCGACAAGGCGATGCACGAACACGGCGCGGCGCTGGCCGATGCGGTGCGCGCGGTCCATCGCCTGGCGCTCGACGGCAGGGTTCCACCACGGGTCGTAGAGGATCACCGTATCGGCCGCCGTCAGCGTCAGCCCGACGCCGCCGGCCTTCAGGCTGATGAGAAACAGCGGCGCGTCGCCCTGCTGGAAGGCGGCGACGGCGCCGTCGCGGTCCTTGGTCTCGCCGCTCAGCCAGGCATGGCGCCAGCCGCGCGCCGTCACGTCGGCCTCGATCAGCCGCAGCATGGCGACGAACTGCGAGAACACCAGCACCCGGCGGCCCTCGGCGAGCAACTCCTCCAGCAGCGCCATCAGCCGGGCGCGCTTGGCGCTGCCGGCCTTCGCCGCGGCGGGGTCCTTCAGCAGGCCCGGGTCGCAGCAGACCTGACGCAGCTTCAGCAGCGCGTCGAGGATGGTGATGCGGCTGGCCGCCAGTCCGCGCGCGGCGATCGCCGCGCGCACGCGGGCGTCCATGGTGGCGCGGATGGTCTCGTAGAGAGCGCGCTGCCGCTCGCCCAGCGCCACCAGATCGGTGATCTCGGTCTTGTCCGGCAGGTCGGCGGCGACGTCGCCTTTCGTGCGGCGCAGCAGGAACGGGCGCACCCGCGCGTTCAGCCGCGCCTGCGCCGCGGCGTCGCCGTCGCGCTCGATTGGAGTGCGGAACGCGGCGCGGAACCCCTTGCGGTCGCCGAGCAGCCCCGGGATCAGCCAGTCGTAGAGCGCCCAGAGATCCTCCAGCGAGTTCTCCAGCGGCGTGCCGGTCAGCGCCAGCCGCATCCGCCCCTCCAGCGCCCGGATGTGCCTCGCGACCGCCGAGGAAGGGTTCTTCACCGCCTGCGCCTCGTCGAGCACGACCGCATCCCACGCCTGCGCCTTCAGCACGGAGAGGTCGCGGTGCAGCAGGGGATAGGTCGAGACGACGAGATGCGCCGCGCCGATACGGTCGAAATCCGCCGCGCGCCGGGGCCCGTGCAGCGCCAGCACCCGCAGGCCCGGCGCGAAGCGCGCGGCCTCGGCGACCCAGGTTCCGACTAGGCTCGTCGGCGCAACCAGCAGGCTGGGGCGGTCCGACCCGGCGGCGAGATGGCGGTCGGCCAGCAGCGCCAGCGTCTGCACGGTCTTGCCCAGCCCCATGTCGTCGGCCAGCACGCCGCCGAAGCCGGTCTCGGCCAGCGCCTTCAGCCAGCCGTAGCCGGTCTTCTGGTAGGGCCTGAGCGTGGCGGTCAGCGCCGCCGGCGGCTCGGCCATCGGCGCTGCGGCGAGTGCGCGCAGCCGGTCGGCGAGTTCCAGCAGCGCCGCGCCGCCCGAGAAGGGCACGCCGCAGCCCGCCAGCGCCTCGGCGAGGGCGCGCAGCGGCGCCGCCTCGGCCATGTGTGCGCCGTCGAACAGGTGGCGGGCGGCAAGGCAGGCCTCCACCAGCGGCGCCAGGCGCTCGCCCGTCAGGGCGACGTGGCGACCGTCCGGCAGCCGCTGATAGAGCACCATGTCCTCGAGAAATTCGCCGGGGTCGAAGTCTCCAGCGAGCCGCCCCTCGGCGTCGAGCGGCAGCGCCGCGATGATCGCGGCGATCAGCGGCGCGATCTCGATGCTCTGGCCGTCGGCCACGAGCGTCAGACCCACCGAGAACCAGCCGCCGTCCCCCTCAGCCACGGTCGCGCGGATGTCGACCGGCCCGTCATGCAGCCGGTAGGGCCAGCTCGGGTCGATCTCGATGCGCCAGCCTTCGGCGCGCAGCTGCGGCAGCGCCTCGGCGGCGAACGCCAGCGCGCGGTCGTCGGGCCGGTCAGGGTCCGGGAAGGCGAAGTCGCCGCGGCCGGCGCCGCGCGCGTCGAGGCCGAGATCGCGCAATGGCATGGCCTCAAACGCCGCCAGCCGATCGAGGGCGGCGTCCTCGGCGCGCCCGTCGCGCTGCACGATCACCACCGCGTCGCCCTCGCGCAGGCGCGGGTCGGCGCGCTTCCCGCCGCGCGGCTCGGCCGGGACGGCGACGCCGGCATAGTCGAAGGCGAGCCGCAGCGCCGCGATCTCGACCGTCGGCGCCACGCTCTCCCAGTATTCGACGCGCCGGCGCGCCTGAAGCGCGTGCAGCCGCAGCACCGGGACCGGGCGCACGCCGGCGCGGGTCTCGGCGCGCATCGCGCGGGGCGCGGGCGGCCGCGCCGTCGCCAGCCGTCCGAACGCCTCGGCGACCATCGCCGCCGCCTCCACCGGCACGGCCGGCGCCTGCGCCAGCGCGCGCGCCATCGCGGGCGGGACCGGCAGGGCGACCGGGCCGATCTCGCCGGTCTCGGGGTCGAGGCAGGCCGGCGGATCGATGGGCAGCAGCACGAGCGGGCGCTCCGCCGCATCGGTCAGGACCAGTCGCTGCGCGCCGTCGGCGCCCGCGCGCCAAAGAAACGCGCCGTCGCGCGGCGGACCTAGGCGCAGGACGGGTCCGTCGGCCTCGCCCAGCCGTCCGCGCCCCGTCTCGGCCACGCGCGCCAGCGTCTCCATCGTGGCGCCGGGTTCGGTCGGCGGGGCCGGATAGGCGTAGCCATGGGCGCTGTGGCGCAGACCCTGCTGGTCGATCCGGCGCAGGATCCACCGGTCCACGGGCAGGATGAACTTCGGCGGCGTCTCCCAGTTGATGCGGGTCGGATCGTAGGGCCGCGGGCTCGCCCCGAATGACCCGTCCTTGCGCAGCGTCGCCTTGACCAGCGCCAGCGAAAGCCTGCGCCCGTCGCCCGGATGGAGCAGATAGAGCAGCCGGTCGCGCACCGTGTCGGGGTAGCCGGTCCGCTCCGGCTCGGGCGGTCGGTCGGCCTCCGCCAGCGCAGCGAGCCATGACCGCAGGGCGGGCGGCAAGGCTGGCGCGGGTGCGGCCGATGCGGGTGCGACCGGCCTGGGCGGCGCGCCCCGCTCGACGGCGACGACCAGCGCGGCGGCGACATGCTTGCAGCGGGCGCCGACCGGGCACTCGCAGACCGATCCCAGCCCCAGCCCGCGCGCGCCGCGTCTCGCAAGGCGCGCCTCGAGCCGATAGACCGCCCCGCCGCTGCCCCGAACGCGCGCCCGCACAAGATCGTCGGGCGCGCCGGCGATTTCCAGCACATGGCCGCCGCGCGCATAGCCGAGGCCGCGCGAGAAGGTGGCGGCGTCGAACAGGCGGCGGACATCGGCGAGTGTGGTCATGACATGGCTCTTCGCGGGCCGTAGGACTTCCGACTACCGCGACGGTTTTCGCAAGACCCATGGCGACCCACCCGGGCCGACACGCACTGCAGGCGGTCG
>NZ_DAIQNN010000117.1:0-6930 GCF_036788415.1 Rubrimonas sp.
AAACCGTTGTAGGGCAACCTACCGTGGGTTCGAATCCCACCCCCTCCGCCAATCGTTTCAATGACTTGTAAGCGGTCTAGCGGAGCGTCCGGCGCGGGGTCGGTGTCCGGATCGTGTCCTGAGCTCGAGCGAGGGCTGCCGCCGGCGGCAGCTCCGCGCCCGCTTTTCCTGCCCCGGTTCTCCCCGCAGCCGCTTTGACGGCCCTTGTTTTCGCGGCCCCTGGCGTCCCGGTCCCTCGTGTCCTGGACCCTGGTGTCACGACCCCTGCTTTCCCGGCGCCGGGCTTAGCGGCCGCTGACGGCGCGCCCGTAATGCGCGGCGTCGGGATCAGGCCTGCGGTCGGCACGACCTCCTCGTCCGCGTGCACATAAGTTCTGAGCGTGAAGCTCGCGTCGGCATGGCCCAGGACCTTGGCGATGTCGCTGATCGGCAGGGCGCTGCGACAGAGCAGCGTCGCGAACCGGTGGCGCAAGCCGTGCAGCCCCTTCGCCCGCTTCGGCCAGCCTGCGCGGCGCTTGAGATAGGCGACCATGCCGGAGACCCGGTTCGGAAACAGCGGCGCGCCCTCCGCGTCGCCGAAGACGTAGTCGTCAGCGCCAGCCGCAAGGCCGGCGGCGCGGCGCAGCGCCGTCTGAGCGTCGCGGTGCGCCTGCAGGAGCGCGACAAGCCAGTCCGCCAGCGCGACCTTGCGATGGCCGGCTTCGGTCTTCGGCTTCTTCTCGGTCACGCTGGCCCTGGTCTGCATGAGGGCGCGGTGGATGAGCAGGCATCCTGCGCCGCTGTCGAGATCACCCCAGCGCAAGGCCAGCGCCTCCCCGCGCCGAAGGCCGGTCTGGCTGATCAGCACGATAATGAGCCACAGCAGGCCGCCGCACGACAGCGATGCGCCGGCGAGTTCGAGCAGCGTCTCGACCCGGTCTTCCTGCGGCGCGACCACCCGTTCGATCAAAGCCTTCGGCACGTCGATCGCGTCGAAGGGGTTCCCTGCGATCATGCCAGCTTTGGCCAGAAACGCACAGAACTTCTTGCCGACCGCAAAGTGCTGTCGAGAAGTTCTGGCAGCGAACGGCCGCCCGGCGGCGGCGCCAATCTTCTTGAACGTCACCTGAGCTTTCGTCAGATCGTCGGATTTCAGCAGGATTAACTTCTTGTCACCGATGGCGCGACCAAAGTTGTTGGCGATGTTCATTTGCCGTTCCGCCGTCTTCGCGTTGATCAGCCCAGCGGCCAGCCGATAGTCGATCCAGCTGAGCATCCCCTTCTCGAAGTCGACGTCGGCCACTCGCCGATGGGCGTCGGGATGAACAAAACTGCAGAATATCTCGGCATCCAGCTTGGTCTCGAACGTCTTTGATCCCCGCCGACGCACGCCTTCCGCCCCATTGGGTAATTCCCAGCGCACCTGGAAACGCCCGTTTTGCTTCGCCACGATGGACGTCATGGCGTGCCGCCCCGGATCGTAAAGGTTTCCACGACTATGTCGCGGCCGTGTTTTTCACGATGTCCGATGTCCATTGGCCTTCTGTGCGCGTCATGATCTCACCGATGGTGAAGATGTTCGGCGAGCCGGGACGGGTCTCGATCCGGGCCACATGCTGGCCGGAGATGTCGTGCGCGTCGATCAGGGCGCGCATCAGGCCGACGAGCGCATCGTTCCACGGAAGCACCGTCATCGTCTCGCGCGCGGCTCGCTGGAGCAGCAGGTTCTGGCCCACGATCTCGCGCGCGCGCCCGCTTACGGTCTCACGCCGCGGGCTTTTGACCTCGATGAGGACCAGTGGACGCGACGGGTCGTCCGCGGCGTAAATCGCCCCGTCCGCCATCAGGCCGCGCCAGCGCCAGTTGCGCGCCAGCGTCCCTCGACCCCTCGCCAGGCGGTCCAGCGCCTGCTCCACAAAACCGAACGCCGCCGCCTCGAAGGCGACCGCCGAGGCCTTGCCTTCCGTCCGGGCCCCGAGAACGGCCCCGTGTTCGCGACGCGATCGACTGCGCTGAAGCAGATCGGCGATCCGCCGGCGCGTGATTCGGCCATCGAGGACATCGTCGACGATCCGGTCGGCCTCGTGCCGCGCCGCGCCGTGCAGGCGCGCGAGGATCAGGATCTGCGTGCATCCGGTCGTCGGCGGGTGCTCGGAGAGCCGATCGGCGTAGTGCTTGAGGAGAAAGCATCGCGCGGCGATGTTCTGGCGTAGCGTGGTCGCTGTCATGCCGCTCCGTTCGACCAGCGCTGCGAGCGCGTCGGCCTGGCTCCTGTGACCGTGGCTTGAGGGATCGGCCAGCACCGAATCGGCTTCGCCGGCGATGCTGAACCAGTCGAGGTCGCCTTCCTCACCTTTCGCGCGCCGCGGCATGGCTTAATTGACCGCGCGTTCATATCTATCCCACATACGAGGCCAACGGCAAGCCCCTGTCGGCTCTTGCTGCCGCCCATCGCCCGGAGACGTGCACTCAATGAAAACCGTCAAGGATCTGGCAAGCGCCATCGGCGTTGACCCCTCGACAATATCTCGGGCGATCAGCAGCGGGAAAATTCGCGTCATCGTGTTCGGTCGCGCCATCAGAATCCCCATCGACGAGTACGACCGGATCGTGCGCGAGGGATATGCCGGCGCGCGGAAGTTAATCCGCGCGGCGCCTGTGCGATCGGCGGCATGACATCCCGTCCTGCGGCGGCGCGTCGCGCGAGGCGGACCACCCCAGACGAGGTGTTATCGTCTTGCACGGTGGCGAAACCGCGACGGGACAAAGCCGTCTCGTCAGTGAAGACGAGGCGCGCTATCTGGACGGGGCGCGCCGCGCTGCGACCGACGCCCGCGGAGATGCTGGAAACTTCGATTTGCATGGCTCTCACCGAGAAAGACGACCTTGCGTCGTCGGGCCACGGAGGCAGTCTCGACGTCGCTTTGTTGGTCCCGCCAGACAAAAACGCCGCTTTTCCACAGACAGGCAAGACGGAATGACGATGCGAGCGGTCGAACCTCTTCCGACGCTGCGAGGTGGCGGCGTCGGCGTCCAGGGGATCGCAGTCTGACGCCGAGCCCGGGGTCAGGCCGCCCGATGGGCGCAGCGCACCCCGAAAAGGGGCGCGGTCGTGCGGTCGGCCATGTCGCCCACCTTGCGTCTGTGCCGGCGCACGCCGCGCGACGCGGCGCGTCGAACCGATCCGGCGCGATCGGACGAAAGGCGAGAGCAATACGATAACGCGTTTTGTGACAATACCGTAGCAGCACTGGACGAGGAGAGACGGCGATGCAGGCGAAGGCGACGATCGAGAGCGTCGGCGCGGCGGTCGACGCCCTGCGCGCCGAAGGCAGGACGCCATCGATCCGCGCGATCGCAGCCATGACAGGCGGCTCTCATTCCACGATCCGGACGCTTCTGGAACAGCGCGCGGCGCGCGACGATGACGCGCGCGCCGCGCACGCGGCGCCGCCGACGCCGCCCGCGATCCAGGCGCGGCTCGACGCGCTGTGGCCGGCGATCTATGCGGCGGCGCACGACAGGGCCGGGGCGGAGGCCGCGGCGCTGCGCGAGGCGCTGGCGGAGAGCGGCGCCGAGCTTCTCGCGGCGCTGGAGCAGAACGCAGGCTTCACGCAGGCCCTCGGCGCAGCCGCGGGCGAGCTCGCACGCCTGCACGCGGCGGAGGTTGCCCAGGCGCAGGCGTTGGCGGTCGCCACGGCCCGGTTGGCCGACGCGCAGGCCCGCTGCGCCATGCTCGACGCGCGGCAGGCGGAGGCCGAGGCCGGGCGTCGGGACGCCGAAACCCGCGCCTGCGCGGCCGAGGCGGTGACGGCGATGTTGCGCGAGACGGCGGCCGCCTGGGCCGGCGCCGACGCCAGAACGGCGCCAGCCTGGGCCGCGACCCGTGAGGACGTTCTCAAGCCGATGGGCGACGCGGTCGGCGCCGCGTCACCCCGGGGCGCGATGACCGTCTCGGCGCCGGATGTCGCGGCGCGAACGCAGAACGCGATCCGGTTGCTCGCGCGGCGCCAGCGCAGGTTCGCGTCCAGCGCTGCGGCGGCGGCGGTTTCGACGCCGGTCGCGACGCAGGGTGATCCGAACGTCTCGAGCAGACGCCGAAGGGCCGCCAACGCCCCGTCGGGCAACGGCGCCTCGGCTTCCAGCGCCAGAACCAGCCCCTTGGCGGCCTTGAGGTTGACGCCGTGGGCGTCGAACGCCGACACGTCGATCTCGTCCAGAAGCCGGGCGTTGGCCGCCACAGCCGCGTCGAACGCCTCCAGCAGTTCGCGCGCGGCCCCGACCACGGTCCACGCCGCCAGCAACACCTGCTTGTCGATCATCTCTTGCTCTCCCCGACCGCCGGATCCCAACGATGCGACAGGTCAAGACTTTCCCGGCGCGCCCGGTGGAGAATGCGCCTCGGCAGGCGGGCGTGGCGCACGGCGAGCATCCGGCGCCGACGCGAACCCCGAACCGTGCAAGCCAGGGCGGCGCTCCGCGCCACACGATGACCCTCGGGCGCCTCTTCCGCGATCCTTGTGCCCAAGGCGCGCCTGCGCGCCGACGCAGCGTAGCGCAAGTCGCGCAGGCCGCCGGGGGCGGGACCAACGCGGCTCGGCTTGCGACCCCCGCGGTAATGGCCGGCGCCGGGGCGAACTTTGCCGCCCCAGCCTGGCCCCTTGGAGGCGAGGGGCGCGCTAGCCGCGGCGCCGCGGCTTCGAACCCCTTGCAGCGCCTTCGCCCCCGGCCTCCGGCCTATGAGCGGCGAGCACTGCTTCGAGCGCCGTCACGCGCGCGTCCTGCGCGACCACTTCCACGAGGCGGTCACGCAGCCACGCCATCGCGTCGGCCGTTGCGGGCGCGTGTGACAGCCGCGCGACCACGGCCGACACGCCGCGCGTCGCCGCCCGCAGATCGCGGCCGAGCGCCGCCGTCCAGGCCCCGTCGGCCGCGACGGCGGTCATCAGACGACCCAACGCGACGCGCGCGCTCTGATCGCAACGCCGCGCGGCGTCGCGAAGCGCGTGGTCGTGCTGGCGGAACAACAGGGTCAGATTGACCTGCCTCGCCCTGCGACGGGTCGTGATCTCCAGACGCAGAACGCGCAAGCGCTCGGGCGCGGCGAAAGCGTGGGGATAGAGGACGCTCATGACAGTGCTCCGTTGTCCGTTGGATCCGCGGGAGGATTCCCGGTCAAGCGACCCGCGAGATGGGCGGGCCGGGAGCGGCGGCGCGAGGAAGAGGCGACGCGCGCCGGCGTCTGATCAGGCGTGTCGGCGGTGGGGCGGCCTTGCCCGGGGCGCGCGCGCGCGCGGCGAAGCAGGCAGGGCCGTTTCGCGCGACGCCTCGTCAGCCGCGCGATCCGCCGGCGAGCCACGCCTTGGCGAGCCTTGCTGCGTCGGGACCGGCCGGTGCGGCGCTCGGGAACGGTTCAGCCGCTCGTAGACCGCATCCAGCCTGTGGCCGCTGAATACGGCATGGGTCGCGGCGTGGAAGTCACGCACGGCGAGCGCGGGCGGCGAAGGCATGGTCTCTTCCAACTCCACGCCATGCGACAACGCCCAGAGGCGCGCGGCAACCATCATCCCGACCGCCTGGATGATGCTCTCGCGGGTCCCCGGCTTCGGCGGCTTGAGCGTCTTGCGCCCCGCGATGCGCACGTTCCGCTCGAGCAGCGCGCACGCCCTGCGCAACTCGGCCGGCCACTCCTCGGGCGGCGGACCCACGCGCTCGTAGACCCGCGGCTTGGGCGGCTTGGCGTTGTACTTCGCGTTCAGCGCGGCGTCGTAGATCTGCCGCAGGGGTCTCGCGGCCGCGAGCGGCACGTTCGGCGCCCACGTCTCGAGGCCCCAGAGCAGGGCGTAGAGCTGTGCGCGGTTGTCTGCGGCGGCGGCGAAGTCGCCCATGAGCGCTTGCTCCGGCGCGCGGCCGGCCTTCGCAAGACCAGAGAAGAACCGCTCGAGCGGCCCGAGCACGCCGCGCCGCGGCAAGGGCCCCTTGAGCCGCATCGCGGCCATGCGCGCGACAACGTCGCGCGGCGCGTGCGGTACGAGCGCGATCAGCGCCGCGGCGGCTTTCGCCGGATCCCTGAACGCGCCCATCACGCGGCCCGCCGGTAGATCAGCGCACCCGCCTGCGGATTGAACATGGCGATGGTCTCGGCGAACAGCTCGGCGGCCCGCCGGCCGTCGCCGCGGATGTAGAACTGCTCAACCGTTTTCAGCGAGTCCGGCAGCAACGCCGCGATGGTGGCGTATACCAATTCTCACGGTTCATGACCCATGTGCCCATTCCCGGAGGCCGATGGTCATGATGCGCCATGGCTGATCGAGGATGCGCCGCCAGGCGGCGCAGGCGTGATCGAGGATGTCGTCGTAGGACCGGAAAATTCGGTTCGACAGCCAGTTGTCGCGGATGAACTGCCAGAGGTTCTCGACCGGGTTCAGCTCGGGAGCCTTGGGCGGCAGGGGCATGAGGGTGATGTTTGGCGGCACGGCGAGCTTCGCGCTCATGTGCCACCCGGCCTGATCGAGCAGCAGCACGGCGTGGGCGCCGGGTGCGACCGCGGCGGCGACCTCCTGCAGGTGGAGGTTCATGGCCGCTGTGTTGCACCGGGGCAAAACGAGGGCAGCCCCCTTCCCGAGTTTTGGGCAGATCGCGCCGAACAGATAGGCCGAGGCGGTGCGCTGGTCCTTCGGCGCGGAAGGGCGCGTGCCGCGCTTGGCCCAGCGGCGGGTGATGGGGTTCTTCTGACCGACCCGCATCTCGTCCTGGAACCAGATTTCTATGGGTTTTCCAGCGGCTTCATTCGCCGCGACCTGCGCCAGCGCGGCGGGGAAGTTTTTTTGAACGTCTCGAGGCTCTCGGGGTCCTGCGCATGATGGCGCGGTCGGGCGGAGAGCTTGCGATACCCCAGCGCGCGCAGTTCCCGGCTCAGCGTCTGCACCGAGACCGACAGGCGGAACTCCT
>NZ_DAIQNN010000118.1:0-6753 GCF_036788415.1 Rubrimonas sp.
TCAGCGCCTCGGCCTCGATCTGCTTCTGCAGGATCTCGCGGTCGAGCGCGTCGAGTTCCTCCGGCTTGCTGTCCACTTCCATGCGCAGCCGCGACGCCGCCTCGTCCATCAGGTCGATCGCCTTGTCGGGCAGGAAGCGGTCGGCGATGTAGCGGCTCGACAGGGTCGCTGCGGCCACCAGCGCGCTGTCGGTGATGCGCACGCCGTGATGGACCTCGTATTTCTCCTTCAGCCCGCGCAGGATGCTGATCGCGTCCTCGACGCTCGGCTCGTCCACGAAGACGGGCTGGAAGCGGCGGGCCAGCGCCGCGTCCTTCTCGACATGCTTGCGGTATTCGTCGAGCGTGGTGGCGCCGACGCAATGCAGCTCGCCCCGCGCCAGCGCGGGTTTCAGCAGGTTCGAGGCGTCCATCGCGCCGTCGGCCTTCCCGGCGCCGACCAGCGTGTGCATCTCGTCGATGAACAGCACGATCCCGCCGGCCTCGGCCTGAATCTCGGTCAGCACGGCCTTCAGCCGCTCCTCGAACTCGCCGCGATACTTCGCGCCGGCGATCAGGCTCCCCATGTCGAGCGCCATCAGCTTCTTGCCCTGCAGGCTCTCCGGCACGTCGCCGTTGACGATGCGCAGCGCCAGACCTTCCGCGATGGCGGTCTTGCCGACGCCCGGCTCGCCGATGAGCACCGGGTTGTTCTTGGTGCGCCGGCTCAGCACCTGCACGGTGCGCCGGATCTCCTCGTCGCGCCCGATCACCGGGTCGAGCTTGCCCTCGCGGGCGGCCTCGGTCAGGTCGCGGGCGTATTTCTTCAGCGCGTCGTAGCCCTGTTCGGCGGAGGCGGTGTCGGCGGTGCGGCCCTTGCGCAGATCGGCGATGGCGCCCTCCAGCCGCTGCGCGTCGACTTTCGCCTCGGCCAGCGCCTTGGCGGCCTCGGTCCCCTTGGCGAGCGCGAGCGCCGACAGCAGCCGCTCCGCAGTCACGAAGCTGTCGCCGGCCTTCTTGGACAGCGTCTCGGCTTCGGCCAGCGCGCGGGCGAGGCCCGGGTCCATGTAGATCTGCCCGTCGCCGCCCGAGACCTTGGGCGTGCGCGCGAGCGCCGCTTCGACGGCGCTCCGCGCCGCCTTGGCGTCGCCGCCGGCGCGCGCGATCAGGTTCGCCGCAAGCCCCTGATCGTCGTCGAGCAGCGCCTTGAGCAGATGCGCGTCGCCGAGGCGCTGATGGCCCTCGCGCATGGCGATGGTCTGGGCCGCCTGCAGGAAGCCGCGCGCCCGTTCGGTGAATTTCTCGAGGTTCATGGGATGCTCCTTTCAGCGCGACGCCGCCGCCCTTCCGGCGCGGTCGATGCCGCCTCTCCCCCGTGGTCGGACGCCCGGATCCGGCGCGCCCCGTCCAGGCTCAGATGGGGAACATCCACAGCCCCGGCAAGTGGATGGGGCGCGGCGCCGGTCATCCGCGTCGCAGGCGCCGGCGGCGCCGCTTTGGCGCGGCGCAAGCGGCGGGACTGACCTGCCGCCCGCCCGGCGACCTGCCCGAAAGTCGCAAGCCTCCAGAAGCGGAACGCCCCGCGCGCCGGGTTACCCTTCCGCAGCCCCAGCCGCGGAGCGCCCCCATGCCCGACATCCAGCTCGTCCCCCTCGCCGAGATCGACGCCGGCGCCCTGACCCGCGACCGTACCGGGCTCGACCCCGAGCCGCTGGAGGAGCTGCGCCGCTCGATCCTCGCCCACGGCCTGCGCCTGCCGGTCGAGCTGTTCCGTTTGCCCGACGCCGGCGCCCGGACGGACGGGGCGCTCTACGGCCTGATCTCCGGCTATCGCCGCCATCTCGTCTTCGCCGAGCAGGCCCAGGCCGGCGACGCCGCCTTCGCCGCGATCCCCGCCCTGATCCGCGAGGGGCTCGACGCCGCCGCGGCCTATCGCGCCATGGTCGAGGAAAACGCCGTGCGCGACGCGCTCTCGCCATGGGAGGAGGGGCGCGCCCTCCACATCGCCGTCGCGCAGGGCTTCCATCCCGGCGTCGAGGCCGCGGCGGACGCGCTGCACCCCGGCAAGAGCCGCCAGAAGCGCGCCCGCCTGCGCGCCGTCGCGCGCCTCGTCGCCGAGCTCGACGGGCTGCTGGCCGCGCCCGAGCGGCTGACGCAGGCCCAGCTGCTGCGCCTCGCGGACGCATGGCGGGGCGGCTACGACGAGGCGATCCGCGCCGCGCTCGAGGTCGCCGCCGGCGCCCCGCACGAGGTCCAGTGGGCGTCGCTCGCGGCGCTTCTGGCCGAGCACGCCGAGGAGGCGGTCAAGCCCCTCCGCCCGCGCCCGCGTCCGGGCCGCCCCCGCCGCGTCCTGCGCCCGAGCCCCGGCCTGATCATCCGCCGCGAGCGCACGCGGATGGGCTATGTCCTGCACTTCGCCGGCCGCGAGGCCAGCAGCCATTTGCTCGACGAGGTGCTCGACGAGATCGAACGGCTCTACCTGCCGGGCTGGTCCGGCGCGGCCGGTCCCCGGCCCAAAAAAATGGTAACCAAGAAAATCATTTTATATCAGTGTTCTAAACCCCCGTCCAGTTCCGGACGCTTCCCCGGTCGCCGCGCCTCCCGCCCCGCCGCGTGTTGACGCCCGCCCCCTCCGAGGCGCAGGACGGCTCCAGCCCCCAGCAGGAGACCGCCCATGCCCCGCCCCGACGCCCTGATCGTCGCCCTCGACCTGCCGAACGCCCTCGCCGGGACCGAGATGGCCGAGCGGATCGGAGACGCGGCCTCCTTCTACAAGATCGGCCTCGGGATGCTCACCGGCGGCGGCCTCGCCCTCGCCATCGAGCTGAAAGAGCAAGGGAAACGGGTGTTTCTCGACATGAAGCTCTTCGACATCCCCGCCACGGTCGAGGCCGCGGTGCGGGGCCTCGCGCAGTTCGACCTCGATTTCCTGACGGTGCATGGCGACCCGCATGTCGTCCGGGCGGCGATGGCGGGGCGGGGGGCGTCGGCCACGCGCATCCTCGCGGTGACGGTGCTCACGAGCCTCGACCGCGCCGATCTGGATGCCGCGATGATCGAGGCGGGCGACATCGGCGCCATCGCCGTCGAGCGGGCGCGCCGCGCCTTCGCCGCGGGCGCCGACGGGGTGATCGCGAGCCCGCAGGAGGCGGCGGCGATCCGCGCGCTTCCCGAAGCGTCGGGCAAGCTGATCGTCACGCCCGGCGTGCGGCCCGCGGGCGCGGCGCTGGGCGACCAGAAGCGGGTCGCGACGCCGGCGGACGCCCTGCGCGCCGGCGCCGATCACGTCGTGATCGGGCGCCCGATCACCCAGGCCGCCGATCCGGCGGCCGCGGCGCGCGCGGTCGCGGCGGAGATCGCGGCGGCCTGAACCCCTCTCAGCCGATGGTGCGGCGGAGCAGGTCGATCCAGTTGTCGCGGCAGATGCGGCGGATCAGCGCCTCTCCGTAACCGGCGGCGCGCATCGCCTCCACCAGCCGGGGCAGCCCCGAAACATCGGCCAGCGCGCGCGGGATCTCGGCGCCGTCGAAATCCGAGCCGAGCGCGACGCCGCCTTCGCCGAGCCGTTCCACCAGCCGGTCGAGATGGCGCAACATGGTCTCGAACGGCGTGTCGGCGATCTTGCGCCCGTCCGCGCGCAGGAAGCCGACAGCGTAGTTGAGCCCGACCACGCCACGCGACTCCGCGATCGCCGCGAGTTGCCAGTCCGCCAGGTTGCGCGAGCTGTTCGACAGCTCCCAGACGTTGGAATGGGTGGCGACCAGCGGTTTGGAGGACAGCCGCGCCACGTCGCGGAAGCCCGCCGCATTGAGATGGCTGAGATCGACCATCACGCCGAGCCGGTCGCAGGCGGCGACCAGATCGCGCCCCGCCGGCGTCAGCCCGCCGCCCTCCTCGGCGTCGCCGGGAAAGCGGAACGACACGCCCTGCCCGAAGATGTTGGGCCGCGACCAGACCGGCCCGAGCGAGCGCAGACCCGCCGCGTGCAGCACCTCCAGCCCGCCCAGATCGGGGCCGATGGCCTCGCAGCCCTCCAGATGCAGGATCGCGGCGAGGGCGCCCGCCGCTTCGGCGGCTTCGATCTCGGCGGCGCTGCGGCACAGACGGATCGCGTCGGGCCGGGCGCGGACCATGCGCAACAGGATGCCCGCGATCTCGTGCGTCGCGCGGCGGGCGAAGGCGGCGTCCACCGGGCCGATCGGCGGGCCGTCGACCAGCGCGCCCTCGGCCTCGTCGCCCTCGGCGAGCGGCGCCTCCTCGGGGACGTAGATCGCGAAGAACCCCCCCATGAGGCCGCCGGCGCGCGCGCGGGGCAAGTCGAGATGGCCGTCGCCGCGCCCGGCGAAAAACTGCGCGCCGTCCCAGTCGCGAGCGCGCCAGAGATGGAGCAGGACGTCGTTATGGCCGTCGAAGACCGGCTGCATGGGCGAACTCCCGAGCGATGTCGCCCCCGACAAGACGCCCCGCTGTGGGCGGCGTCAATCGCGCCCGAACTCCGAATGGCGGGGGCAACTCGTCAGGTGGTCGTCGACCAGCCCGCAGGCCTGCATCCACGCATAGACGACCGTCGGGCCGACGAAGCGGAAGCCGCGCGCCTTCAGCGCCTTCGACAGCGCCCGGCTCTCGGCGGTTTCGGCGGGTATCTCGTCCATCCGGGCGAAGCGGTTCACGCGGGGGCGGCCCTCCACCGACTGCCAGACGAAGCCCGAGAAAGCCGCCGCCCCTCCCATGTCGAGGAAGGCGCGGGCGTTGCCGATGGTCGCCTCGATCTTGCCGCGATGGCGCACGATGCCGGCGTCGGCCAGCGCCGCGGCGATCTCGGCCTCGCCCCAGCGCGCGATCCGCTCGGGGTCGAAGCCCTCGAAGCGGGAACGGAAGCCCTCGCGCTTGCGCAGGATCGTGATCCAGGACAACCCGGCCTGGAAACCGTCGAGGACCAGCTTCTCCCAGAGCGCGCGTCCGTCGAATTCGGGAACGCCCCATTCGTCGTCGTGATAGGCGACGTAGAGCGGATCGTCGCCGCACCAGGGGCAGCGGTCGCTCACAGGGCCGCCTTTTCGGCGAGCGCGTCGGCCAGAACGGCGCGGGCGGCGTCGGGCGGCGCGTCCTTCACCACGCGGGCGCGCCCGACATCCTCGGCGAGCACGAAGGCGATGCGCCCGGCTTCGGCCTTCTTGTCCTGCGCCATCAGCGCCATCAGCGCGTCGGCGTCCGGAAGCGGCCCCGGAATGTCGCCGAGCGTCGCCTTCATCCCCATCGCCCGCAGATGCGCCCGCACGCGGCTCGGCGCTTCCTGCGGGCACATCCCGAGACGCTGCGAGAGTTCGAAGGCGAGGCCCATCCCCACCGCCACCGCCTCGCCATGCAGCAGGCGGTCGGAATAGCCGGTCGCGGTCTCGAGCGCATGGCCGAAGGTGTGGCCGAGATTGAGCAGCGCCCGGTCGCCCGTCTCGCGTTCGTCCCGCGCGACGATCTCGGCCTTCATCTCGCAGGAGCGGCGGATCGCGCGGATGCGCGCCGCGGCGTCGCCCGCCTTCAGCGCCGGTCCCTGCGCCTCGAGCCATGCGAAGAACGCCGCATCCCCGAGCAGCCCGTATTTCGCGACTTCGCCATAGCCCGAGAGGAACTCGCGCGGGCTGAGCGTGTCGAGAAGGTCGATGTCGGCGAGCACGAGGCGGGGCTGGTGGAAGGCGCCGATCAGGTTCTTGCCCTGCGGCGCGTTCACCCCGGTCTTGCCGCCGACCGAGCTGTCCACCTGCGCGAGCAGCGTCGTGGGGATCTGGATGAAATCCACCCCGCGCTTGAGCACCGCCGCCGCGAAGCCCGCGAGATCGCCGATCACCCCGCCGCCGAAGGCGATCACGAAGTCGGAGCGCCCGAGGCGCTGGTCGAGCAGCCAGCGCAGCGTCTCGTCGAGGCGCGCCATGCTCTTGGTCGCCTCGCCCGGCGGCAGGGCGAGGGCGGGGGCCTCGAAGCCCTCCGCCGCCAGCCCTGCCCGCAGCGCGTCTAGATGGAGCGCAGCGACGGTCTCGTCGGTGACGATGGCGAGCTTGCGCCCGCGCGCGAAAGGCGCGATCCGCGCACCCGCTTCGGCCAGAAGGCCCGGGCCGATGAGGATGTCGTAGGCGCGGTCCCCGAGGGCGACCGGAACGCGTTCCGCGGTCATGGGGCCGTCTCCAGAACGCCCTGCGCTTCCAGAGCCGCGACGATGTCGGCGACCACGTCCTGATGCTGGCCGCCTTGCGGGCTGTCCACCACCGCGTCGGCCTGCGCATAGACCGGATGGCGCTCGGCCATCAGCCGCGAGAGGACGGCGCGCGGGTCGCCGTCGCGCAGCAGCGGTCGGGTGTCCTTGCGGCCGGTGCGCTCGACCAGCGTGTCGAGATCGGCGCGGATCCAGACGGCGAAGGCGCGTTCGGCGATCAGCGCACGGGTCTCGGCGTTCATGTAGGCCCCGCCGCCGGTCGCCAGCACATGCGGCTCCCCTTCCAGAAGCCGCGCGATCACGCGGCGCTCGCCCTGCCGAAATCCCGGCTCGCCGAGTTCGGCGAAGATGTCGGGGATCTCCATGCCCGCGGCGGCGACGATCTCGTCGTCGCTGTCGTGGAAGGGCGCCCCGAGCGTTTCGGCGAGCCGGCGTCCAACCGAGCTCTTGCCCGCGCCCATCAGCCCGATCAGCACCACCGTACGGCGCAGCGCGCCGCCTGCGCGCCCGCGCGCCTCTGCGTCGTCGGCCATGGATCCCCCTGCTGATCCGTCCGTTTTTCGAGCTCGC
>NZ_DAIQNN010000119.1:0-6654 GCF_036788415.1 Rubrimonas sp.
AAGCGGTAGGTCGCGCCGTCATGGGCGAAGGTCGTCCCGTCGAAGTCGGCGAGCATGTTGGCAGGGGTCGCGTCGGCCCAGGCGAGCGCATGATGCGAGCCTTCCCAAGCCGCCGCCTCGGCAGGATGGCAATCGACGCAGGCGGCGGAGCCGACATAGGCCGGTTGGGCCTTGGAGTGTTGCAGCAGAGCGAGCGAAACGGCGCCGGCCCAGAACAGGGTTCGGGCCAAGGCGAAGGATGCGGCCATGCCTGCGGGGCGCTTCATTCGCCGGGCCACACCCGCGCCCAGTCCCGCGCCATGTCGACCAGCAGCCAGCCGCGCGCCCCGGCTTCGTCGAGGCCGCGGTCGAGGCGGCCAACGTGGCTGTCGCGGTCGTAGGCGAATTCACGCTCGGCGTCGGTGTGGTGGACGATCAGGCCCAGCCGCGGGCCATCGCCGGAAGTCGCCCATTCCAGCATCTCGAAGTCGCCGTCGGAATTGCCGCCGACAAGGATGGGCCGCCGCCCGATGCGCGCGTCGATGGCGACCGGCTTGCCGGCCTTGTCGTCGAGGAAGAAGACGCCGGGGTCCTTCGTGACGGTCGGCGCGCCGTCGATCACGGCGTAGCTCGCCTTGCCGGTGCTGCCGATCACCTGCTCGGGCGGGATGTTGTAGGCGTCCTCGGAGAATGCGCGGACGAAGTGCAGCCCGCCGCCCGAGACGATCCAGGTCGTGAAGTCCTCGTCCCGCAGATAGCGCAATAGCTCCAGCATCGGCTGGTAGATCATCGCATCGTAGGCCATGCCGGTTTCCGTGTGGCGCGCCTCGGCGAGCCAGCCGCGCGCTTCGGCGGCGAACGCCTCCACCGACAGGCTGGAATGGGTGGTGGAGACGATCTCGAGCAGGCCCGCCTCGCCCGCGGCCTCCACCGTCTCCATGTCGCCCGCGGCGGCGGCGCGCAGCACGTCGCTTGTCAGCACGGCGGGGTCGGTCGCCGCCATCTCGCGCAGCCGGTCCATCGCGAAGAGAAACTGGAAGTAGACCGGCTTCTCCGCCCAGAGCGTGCCGTCGTTGTCGAAAACGGCGATGCGGGCGGGCGGGGTGACGTAATCCGGCGAGGCGGGATCGGTCACGCGCTCGACGAAGTTCGTGATCCGGGACTTGGCGTCGCCCGGGTTCCACGAGGGCAGCGGGTCGGCGAGGAGGGGCGCTGCGGCGAGACTCAAGGCGATCGACAGGGTTTTCAGGAGTTTCACGGCGCGTTCTCCAGATCTGTAGCCCGGACCGCAGGGATCGAGCGAGCGAGCCGCCCCGACAGGACGCCGGAGCGGCGAGGTCGTCGGCGCTACTGGGCGCCGCCCGGTTGGGAGAGCTTCTCCATCACCTTGTCGAGACTGAAACTCGCCGCCTCCTGCCGCGGAGGATAGTCGGCGAAGGTGGCGAGGAACTGGCCGACATAGGCCTGCGCCGGCACCAGCATGAAGGCGCGGTCGATCATCCAGTCGTAATAGGTGTTCGACGTCCGGTAGCCGCGCTCGTAGGGGTCGCGCCGAAGATTGGCGATCAGAGGCACGCGCAGCGGCGTCAGCGGCTCCATCCAGGCGCGGAACGTGGCCCATTCCTTCTGCTCGAGGAACGTGATCTTCCAGTCGCGGTAGCGCAGCGCCATCAGATCGCCGTCGTCCGAGAAGTAGAAGACTTCGTTACGCGGACTTTGATCGGTCTCGCCGGTCAGCATCGGCAGCATGTTGTAGCCGTCGAGGTGCACGCGATACTCGCGGCCCGCCATCTCGGGCACGGCGACTCCGTCGAGCAGGTCTTCCTTGACCGTGTCGGCGCCGGCGGCGGCGAGGAAGGTCGGCAGCCAGTCCATGTGATGGACGATTTCGTTGGACACCGCGCCCTCCGCGATCCGTCCCGGCCAGCGCACCATCGCGGGCACCCGCCACGCGCCTTCCCAATTGGTGTTCTTCTCGCCCCAGAACGGCGTCATGCCGGCGTCGGGCCATGTGTTCATGTGCGGGCCATTGTCGGTCGAGTAGAACACGATAGTGTTGTCGGCGATGCCGAGCTCGTCGAGCTTGTCGAGGAACTTGCCGATGTCGCCGTCGTGTTCGATCATGCCGGCCTGGTATTCGTCGACCTGCTTGCCGACGATCTCGTTCGCGCGCTGGCGATTCTCGTCGCTGACATGGGTGCGGAAGTGCATCCGCGTTCCCGACCACCAGACGAACCAGGGCGCGCCCGCGGCGGTCTGTTCCTCGATGAAGGCGATGGCGGCGTCGGAGGTCTCGTCGTCCACCACCTTCTGGCGCTCGATCGTCAACGCGCCGGTGTCCTCGATCGTCTGGGTGATCTCGGTCTCGCCATAGCTGGCCGTGGCGCGGATCACGCCGCGCGGCCCGAACCGCCCGAGGAAGGTTTCGCCGTTGGGCAGGACCATGTCGCGCGGATAATCCTCGTTCTCGGGCTCCTCCTCGGCGTTCAGATGGTAGAGATTGCCGAAGAACACGTCGAAGCCGTGATTGGTCGGCAGGTGCTCGTCGCGGTCGCCGAGATGGTTCTTGCCGAACTGGCCCGTGGCGTAGCCTTCCGCCCGGAGCAGACCCGCGATCGTGGGATCCTCGATCTGCATCCCTTCCTCGGCGCCCGGCAGGCCGACCTTGGACAGGCCGGTGCGGAACACCGACTGGCCCATGATGAAACTCGACCGCCCGGCGGTGCAGGACTGCTCGCCGTAATAGTCGGTGAAGATCATGCCCTCGGCGGCGATGCGGTCGATGTTCGGCGTGCGGTAGCCCATCAGCCCCATCGTGTACGCCGAGATGTTGGATTGTCCGACGTCGTCGCCCCAGATCACCAGGATGTTGGGCTTTTGCGCCGCGCCGTCCTGCGCCGCGACACCGCCGGCCGCGAGGGCGACCATGAGCGCCGCGAGGCATGTGCGTTTTCTCGTCATTCGTTCCCCCCCGAAAAGGTCTCCGGACGCCGGCGTTTCGGCTCTCCGAACGCAAGCGCGCAGGCCGTCGCGGACGCTCTCGCGCCCGGCTCGCGGGCGATAGTCGGACCATGTGCCTATGCCTGCCGACGGGCGGGTCGAAGAACGACGGCGCGGCGCCGGGAATTCTGCTATTTTGACGTTCATTCGAATGTTGGGGCCCATGGTCATGGGACTGCGATCCGGCGAGGCGTTGCGGCGGCGCGCGGGGCGAGCCGCCCGGCGCTGGCGCGCGGCGGCGATCATCGTCGCACTGTGCGCCGCCGCGCCGGCGGATGCGGAGCCGCAGCGCCGCAAGTTTCTGGTTCTGCACGACAGCCACAGCGCGCTTCCTGCGAACATGGCGATGACGGCGGGCATGACGGCGGTCATCGATGCGGCGCTGCCGGACGGCTACGACGTCTACGACGAGTATCGCGACGGCGAGCGCTTCGCGGGCCCCGAGCAGGACCGCCGCTTCGCCGAGGAGATCGCGGCGAAGTACAGCGACCTGCCGCTCGACGCGATCGTCGCGCTCGGGCCGGGCGCGCTCGCCTTCGCTGTCGCGAATGCGGCCTCCTTCGCGCCGGATGCGCCGGTGATCTTCGGCGCCGTGACGCAGGCTCAGGTCGAGCGCTCGGACCTTCCGGCGAACTTCTTCGGCGTCACGGCCGATTTCGATCTCGGAGGGACGCTGCAACTTGCCCGCGCGCTGCAGCCCGAAGCCCGGCAGGTGTTCCTGCTCAGCGGCTCCGCCCCCTTCGACCGCCGATGGGCCGTCAGCGCGCGCGAGACGCTCGCCGACATCCGCGGCGTCCGGGTGGAGCATGTCTCCGGACTGAGCATCGAGGGCTTCGAGCGTTTCGCAGCCGAAGTCGACGCCGGATCCATCCTGATCTTCCTCACTGTCTTCGAGGATGCGGCCGGCGAGCGCTTCCTTCCGCGCAATGCCCTCGCGCGAATCGCTGCAAGCGCCGCGGCGCCCGTCTACGGCGTCTACAGCTCCTATGTCGGCCACGGCGCGCTCGGCGGGGTATTCTCGACTTTCGAGTCCATCGGGGCCGCGGCGGCCCGGCTGGCGTTGCAGGCGCTGGAGACGCCGGGGGCTGCGGTGGGCGCCATGGCTGCGCCAGTCTCGGCCGTGGTGGACTGGCGCCAGATCCGGCGCTTCGGCCTCGATGCGACCCTGCTGCCGCCGGACGCGGTCGCGCTGTTCCGCGAGGTCGGCGCGTGGGAGCGCTATCGGGTGCAGATCCTGATCACGCTCGCCGTGATCCTCGCCCAGAGCGCGACCATCGCGGCGCTCGTCGTGCAGGGCAGGCGCAGGCGCAGCGCCGAGACCGCGGCGGCGGCGGGCCGGCTGGAGCTCGCGCATCTCTCCCGTGTGGCGCAGATCGGCGAGTTGTCGGGCGCGCTCGCCCATGAGCTCAACCAGCCGCTGGCCGCGATCCTCGCCAACGCCGAGGCCGGCGAGCGCCTGATGGCGCAGACCCCGCCGGACCTCGCGGAGGTGCGCGCGATCCTCGCGGACATCGTGGAGGACGACCGGCGGGCGGCCGCCGTCGTCGGCGATCTGCGGCGCCAGATCGCGAAACGCGCGCCCGATCTCGCCGAGCTCGACCTTAACGACGTCGTCGCCGCGACCCTGCGGCTCGCCGGCAACGAGATGCGGATGCGCGGGGTGAGCGTGGAGACCCGGTTGGAGCGTGGGGGATTGCCGGTGCGAGGCGACAAGGCGCAGCTGCAGCAGGTGCTGATCAACCTTATGGTGAACGCGGCGGACGCCATGGCCGGGCTGACGGCGGAGGAGCGTCGGATGACCATCGAAACGAGACTGCGCGCCGACGGCTGGCGCGAGCTTGCGGTGCGCGATGTCGGGACCGGCGTCGCGTCCGAGATCCGCGACGGCCTGTTCCGCCCCTTTCGCACCACCAAACCCAACGGCCTCGGGCTCGGCCTGTCGATCTGCAGGACCATCGCAGAGACCCATGGCGGGACGTTGAACTTCGACCCCTCGGTCGACCGGGGCGCGCGGGTGGTGCTCGCGGCGCCGGCGCCATGACGGTCGTCGCGTCGGCGCGGCGGGTGGTGCATGTCGTCGACGACGACAGGGCGGTCCGCCACGCGCTGGCGCGGCTTCTCCGCGCCTCGGGCCATGCGGCGGAGACCCATGCGAGCGCGGAGGCGTTCCTCGACCGGCCCGACCCCGCGTCGACGGGTTGCGCCATTCTCGACATGCATCTGCCCGGCATCGACGGGCTCGACCTTCAGTCCGTGCTGATGAACGCGGACAACCCCTGTCCGGTCATCTTCCTGACGGGCCGGGGCGACGTCGAGAAGAGCGTCCGCGCCATGAAGACGGGCGCAATCGACTTCCTGACCAAACCGGTGCAGGCGGCCGCGCTTCTGACAGCCGTCGACCGGGCGCTGGCGCAGGGCGCCGCGGCGCTCGCCGAGCAAGCCGCGCGGGACGACCTGGCGGGTCGCCTCGCGCTGTTGACGCCGCGAGAGCGCGAAGTGCTGGACGGCGTCGTCGCCGGACAATTGAACAAGCAGATCGCCCACGATCTCGGCATGGCCGAGAAGACCGTGAAGGTTCATCGCGCGCGCGTCATGCGGAAGATGGACGCGGGTTCCCTCGCGGCGCTGGTCCGGTTGATCGTGGCGGGCGGGCCGCCGCGGCATAGGCCCTGAGGCCTACTGTCGGTCGCGACCGCGCGCGGCTAGCCTTCGCCATGGAGAATCCGAAGCGCCACGTGGCGATCGTCGACGACGATCCCGGCCTGTGCCGCGCAATGGCGCGGCTCGCGGCGTCGCTCGGCTGGGAGGCGAGCGCGCATGGGTCGGGCGAGGCGCTGCTCGATGCGATGACGTTGGCGACCCCGTCGCACGTTCTGCTGGACCTCCATCTGTCCGGTCTCCATGGCCCGCCCCTGATCGCGGCGCTCTGTGAGCGGTCGCGGCCGCCGCGCGTGATCGTCATGACCGGATTCGACCGACCGGGCGCAAGGGCCGCCTGCCTCGCCGCCGGCGCCGCGGCGTATCTGCTCAAGCCCGTGTCCCGCGCCGACCTCGAACGGCTGATCGGCGGGGTCGCAGGCTGACCTGGGCGCTTGGTCCGACTGTCTACGAGACCGAGCTAGAGGGGTTTCCCTGGATATGAGGGGCTAGACGGGCGGCTCGCGCGACAGGCTCAGCATCGGTGAAACGCTCGCGTGGAAAAGAGAGGAGGCTGCGTCGGTCGCCAGATGGCGGCACTCGCCAAAGCCCGACTGGCTAGACGCACATCATCGCTGCGATTGGCGGGGAGACGGGAACTTGTCACAGTTCATGGGGTCAAAAAAAGAATCTATATTCAATCATACTTCAAATATTTGCGCCGTACTGAAATTTTCCGATGGGACTCGGTCCATATTTTGCATGCCGTCAACGGGACGGGCGTGAGCGCAACGAAAATGGATTTGCTGAACATTGAGCGGCGCGTCGACAATTCACAAATCGACGCACGCAACAGCACCCTAGACCGCTTGGCCGCGCTCTTCCGCCGTTGAGCCTCGTTGCGCCGGACCTGTCACCCTAGACGCAACCCCAGACAGAGCGACCAAAGGGCCGCCGCGCTTCGTCGTAAGTATCTGATTTTTTGGTGCCCGGGGGCGGATTCGAACCACCGACACGCGGATTTTCAATCCGCTGCTC
>NZ_DAIQNN010000120.1:0-6616 GCF_036788415.1 Rubrimonas sp.
TTCGAGGAGCGCGAGAAGCTGATGATCTTCTACGAGCGCGCCTGTGGGGCGCGGCTCCACGCCGCCTATTTCCGCCCCGGCGGCGTCCATGCCGACCTGACGCCGCAACTGCTTCAGGACATATACGATTTCTGCGACCCGTTCCTCGAAGTCTGCGACGATCTGGAAGAGCTGCTGACCGAGAACCGCATCTTCAAGCAGCGCAATGTCGATATCGGCGTGGTCAGCATCGAGGAGGCGCAGGCGCTGGGCTTCTCGGGCGTGATGGTGCGCGGTTCGGGCTGGGCGTGGGATCTGCGGCGCGCGCAGCCCTACGAGTGCTATGACGAATTCGACTTCCAGATCCCCGTCGGCAAGAACGGCGACTGCTACGACCGCTATCTCGTCCGCATGGAGGAGATGCGGGAGAGCGCGAAGATCATGAAGCAGGCCGTCGAGAAACTTGCGCAATGCGAGGGCGAAGAAATCCTCACCCGCGGCAAGATCGGCCCGCCGCGGCGCGCCGAGATGAAGACCTCGATGGAGGCCCTCATCCACCACTTCAAGCTCTACACCGAAGGCTTCCACGTTCCCGAGGGCGACGTCTATGCGGCGGTCGAGGCGCCGAAGGGCGAGTTCGGCGTGTATCTCGTGGCCGACGGCACCAACCGCCCTTACCGTGTGAAGCTGCGCGCGCCGGGCTTCCCGCATCTCGCGGCGATGGACCATCTGTGCAAGGGCCACATGCTGGCCGATGTCAGCGCCGTGCTCGGCTCGCTCGACATCGTGTTCGGGGAGATCGACCGGTGAGCCTGCGCCGCCTCCACCCGGACCAGCCCGCTTCCTTCGCCTTCACCCCGGCGAACCTCGCCTGGGCGCAGGCGCAGATCGCGAAATATCCCGAAGGGCGGCAGGCGAGCGCCGTGATCCCGCTGCTGTGGCGCGCGCAGGAGCAGGAGGGCTGGCTGACCCGCCCCGCCATCGAGGCGGTGGCCGACATGCTCGGAATGGCGCGCATCCGCGCGCTCGAAGTGGCCACTTTCTATTTCATGTTCCAGCTCTCGCCGGTGGGGTCGTCGGCGCATGTGCAGGTGTGCGGCACGACGCCCTGCATGCTGTGCGGGTCGGAGAGCCTGATCGACGTGTGCAAGGCGAAGATCGCGGCCAAGCCGCACACGCTCAGCCCCGACGGCAAGCTGAGCTGGGAGGAAGTCGAGTGCCTCGGGGCCTGCTCGAACGCGCCGATGGCGCAGATCGGCAAGGATTACTACGAGGACCTGACGGCGGAGAGCTTCGCCGCGCTCCTCGACGCCATCGCGCGCGGCGAGACGCCGAAGCCGGGGCCGCAGAACGGGCGCTTCGCGAGCGAGCCGGTCAGCGGGCTGACCTCGCTCGATCCCGGTCGGGCGAAGCGGGAGACCGCCAACGCCTCGGTGGCGCTGGCCGAAGCGCAGGGCGACACGCTCGCGCGGATCGACGGATCTTGACGGCGCTCGGGGAGAGAGGGGCGATGCTGGGCAAGCTCAACTTCGACAATTGCTGGGTCGCGGCCAATCTTCAAGGCCTCATCGCCGGCGCTTTCGCCGGGCTCGTCCTGAGCGCCCGCATGCCGGACGCGACGGCGGCGGTGATCGGGCTTGCGATCTATGTCGGCGTGGCGATCTGGGGCTTCAACGGCTGCCTGTCGGCGCGCGCGCGCAAGGCGGCGTCGACCGAGGCGGCTCCCCGCCCCGTCGCTGCGCCGAGCCCCGAGCCGGCGCCTGTTCCTGCGGCGGCGCAGTCGAAGCCGGCGATGCTGAACGCGGCGCGCGGCGGCGTATCGGACGATCTCAAGCGAATCAAGGGAATCGGGCCGAAACTTGAAGCGACGCTGCATGGCATGGGCGTGCACCATTTCGACCAGATCGCCGCCTGGACCGAGGCCGAACTCGCCTGGGTCGACGACAATCTCGAGGGCTTCCGGGGCCGCGCCTCGCGCGACGCGTGGATCGAACAGGCAAAGGTGCTCGCCGCGGGCGGCGTCACCGAATTCGCGGCGCGGGTGGATGCGGGCGACGTGCCCAGCAGCCAGGCCTGAGGGAGCGGGACATGCTCGACGACAAGGACCGCATCTTCACGAACCTCTACGGCATGCGCGACCGCTCTCTGAAGGCGGCGATGAAGCGCGGCGCGTGGGACGGCACGGCGGCGCTGATCGCGAAGGGCCGCGACGCTCTGGTTGAAGAAGTGAAGGCGTCGGGCCTGCGCGGGCGCGGCGGCGCGGGGTTCCCGACCGGGCTCAAATGGTCGTTCATGCCGAAGGAGAGCGACGGGCGGCCCTCCTATCTCGTGGTCAACGCCGACGAGTCCGAGCCGGGGACGTGCAAGGATCGCGAGATCATGCGCCACGATCCGCACACGCTGATCGAAGGCTGCCTGATCGCGAGCTTCGCGATGGGCGCGCATGCCTGCTACATCTACATTCGCGGCGAGTACATCCGCGAGCGCGAGGCGCTGCAGGCGGCCATCGACGAATGCTATTCGGCGGGTCTTCTGGGAAAGAACGCGGCGAAGTCCGGCTGGGATTTCGACATCTATCTGCATCACGGCGCCGGCGCCTATATCTGTGGCGAGGAGACGGCGCTTCTGGAAAGCCTCGAAGGCAAGAAGGGGATGCCGCGGCTCAAGCCCCCCTTCCCCGCCAACACCGGCCTCTACGGCTGCCCGACGACGGTGAACAACGTCGAGTCGATCGCGGTGGTGCCCACGATCCTGCGGCGCGGCGCGGCGTGGTTCGCGGGGATCGGGCGGCCCAACAACACCGGGACGAAGATCTTCGCGATCTCGGGCCATGTGAACGCGCCCTGCGTCGTCGAGGAGGCGATGTCGATCACGCTGCGCGAGCTGATCGACCGCCATTGCGGCGGCGTGCGCGGCGGGTGGGACAACCTCAAGGCGGCGATCCCCGGCGGCGCGTCGGTGCCGCTGCTGCCCAAGGACCTCTGCGACGACGCGATCATGGATTTCGACTGGCTGCGCGAGCAGCGCTCGGGCCTCGGCACGGCGGCGGTGATCGTGATGGACCAGTCGACCGACGTCATCAAGGCGATCTGGCGGCTGTCGAAATTCTACAAGCACGAAAGCTGCGGCCAGTGCACGCCCTGCCGCGAAGGCACGGGCTGGATGATGCGCGTGATGGACCGGCTGGTGCGCGGCGAGGCGGCGCTGGAAGAGATCGACATGCTGCTGGAAGTGACCAAGCAGGTCGAGGGCCACACCATCTGCGCGCTGGGCGACGCCGCGGCGTGGCCGATTCAGGGGCTGATCCGCCATTTCCGCGGCGAGATCGAGGACCGCATCAAGACGAAGCAGTCGGGCCGCGTCAGCGCGGTCGCGGCGGAGTGAGCGCGATGACCGAGGAGACGGAGAACATCGTGCTGCGACTGCTGCGCGAAATTCGCGAGACCCAGCGCGCGCATTCGGAAAGGTTCGACGGTATCGAACAGCGCATGACCACGCTCGAACGCAAGATGGACGACGTGAACGAGAGCGTCGCGATGGCGCTGGGTTTCTCGGCGCACGCCAATGTCGCCTACGAGACGACGGGCCAGCGCATCGACCGACTTACCGAGACGGTGGCCGACCTCAGGGCTCGCCTCGAGAAGCTGGAGGAGAAGGCATGAGCGACCTCCGCCCCATCGTGATCGACGGCGTGACCGTCGAGGTCGACCCGAACCTCACGCTGCTGCAAGCCTGCGAGGTCGCGGGCGTGGAAATCCCGCGCTTTTGCTACCATGAGCGCCTCAGCATCGCCGGCAACTGCCGCATGTGCCTTGTGGAAGTGGTCGGCGGCCCGCCCAAGCCCGCCGCCTCCTGCGCGATGCAGGTGCGCGACCTGCGACCGGGGCGCAATGGCGAGCCGCCCGAGATCAAGACCACCACGCCGATGGTCAAGAAGGCGCGCGAGGGGGTGATGGAGTTCCTGCTCATCAACCACCCGCTCGACTGCCCGATCTGCGATCAGGGCGGCGAATGCGACCTGCAGGACCAGGCGATGGCCTATGGGGTCGATTTCAGCCGCTACCGCGAGCCCAAGCGCGCGGCGGAGGACCTGAATCTCGGCCCGCTCGTCGGCACGCACATGACGCGCTGCATCTCCTGCACGCGCTGCGTGCGCTTCATCACGGAAGTCGCGGGCGTGGCCGAGATGGGCCAGACCGGGCGCGGCGAGGACAGCGAGATCACGTCGTATCTGGGGCGGATTCTGGAATCCGAGATGCAGGGCAACATCGTCGATCTGTGCCCGGTCGGCGCGCTGACCAACAAGCCCTACGCCTTCACTGCGCGGCCGTGGGAGCTGCGCAAGGTCGAGAGCGTCGACGCGATGGACGCGCTCGGCTCCAACATCCGGGTCGACGTGCGCGGGCGCGAGGTGATGCGCGTGCTGCCTCGCAACCATGACGACATCAACGAGGAATGGCTGGCCGACCGCTCGCGCCATGTGGCCGAGGGCTTGCGCCGCCAGCGGCTGGACCGGCCCTATCGCCGGGTCGCCGGCAAGCTTCGCCCGGTGTCGTGGGACGAAGCGCTGGGCGCGGCGGCGGAGGCGCTGGGGCGCGGGAAAGTCGCGGCGCTCGGCGGCGATCTCGCGCCAGTCGAGGCGCTGTTCGCGCTGAAGCAACTCGTCGAGGGGCTCGGCGGCGCTGCGGAGTGTCGGACCGACGGAGCCGCCCTGCCCGCCCGCAACCGCTCGGCCTATGTCGGGAACGCGGCGATTGCGGATGCGGATGACGCGCGGGCGATCCTGCTCGTCGGCGTCAATCCGCGGACGGACGCGCCGGTCTACAATGCGCGGCTGCGCAAGGCGTGGAGCCTCGGCGCGGATGTCGCGCTGATCGGCGCGCCGGCGGACCTCACCTACCCGGTCGCCCATCTCGGGGCGTCGCCGGCGGCGCTGACCGGCGAGGGGCGCGACGCGCTGCTCGACCATCTGCGGCGCGGGCCGGGGCTGATCGTGATCGGCATGGACGCGCTGACCCGCAAGGACGGCGCGGCGATCCTTGGCCATGCGATGGCGCTGGCGGAGGAGGCCGATGCGGGTTTTATGGTCCTTCACCGCGCCGCGGCGCGCGTCGGCGCGATGGATGTGGATTTCACGACGGAAGGCGGGATGGCGGCGGCGCTCGAGGGCGCGGCCACGATCTACAATCTCGGCGGCGACGAGATCGACCTGCCCGC
Organism: Rubrimonas sp.; assembly: GCF_036788415.1. Lineage (NCBI taxonomy): Bacteria > Pseudomonadati > Pseudomonadota > Alphaproteobacteria > Rhodobacterales > Paracoccaceae > Rubrimonas > Rubrimonas sp. Next base: position 5,197 of record NZ_DAIQNN010000120.1, read on the forward strand.
GGGCGCGTTCGTGATCTATCAGGGCAGTCATGGCGACCGGGGGGCGCATCGCGCCGACCTGATCCTGCCGGGCTCGGCCTACACCGAGGAGCCGGGGATCTTCGTCAACACCGAAGGCCGCCCGCAGATCGCCTTGCGCACCGGCTTCCCGCCGGGCGAGGCGCGCGAGAACTGGGCGATCCTGCGCGCGCTGTCGGGCCGGATGGGGAAGGCCCTGCCCTTCGACACGCTGGACGCGCTGCGCGCGGCGCTTTTCAAGGCGCATTCCCACCTCGGCGAAATCGATGCGGTCCCGCAGAACCAGTGGACGCCGGCCCCTGCGGGCGCCGTGGACGACGCGCCGATCCGGCCCACCGGTCCGGACCATTTCCTGGCCAACCCGATCCTGCGCGCCAGCAGCGTGATGGCCGAACTCTCCCGCCTCGCCGCCGAGCGCGCGGCGGGCCAGATGGCGGCGGAGTGAGCGCATGACCTATTGGGACACCGGGCTGGGAACGTTCACGATCATCCTCGCGCAATGCCTCGCGGTGATGCTCGGCGTGCTGATCAGCCTCGCCTTCCTGCTCTACATGGACCGCAAGGTGTGGGCGGCGGTGCAGCTGCGGCGCGGACCGAACGTGGTGGGGCCGTTCGGGCTGCTCCAGAGCTTCGCCGACTTCCTGAAATTCGTGGTCAAGGAAGTCGTGATCCCGGCCGGCGCGGACAAGGCGGTGTTCCTGCTGGCGCCGCTGATCACCTTCACGCTGGCGGCGGCGGCCTGGGCGGTGATCCCCTTCGCCGAGGGCTGGGTGGTGTCCGACCTGAATGTCGGCATCCTCTACATCTTCGCGATCAGCAGCTTGGGCGTCTATGGCGTGATCATGGGCGGCTGGGCGTCGAACTCGAAATACCCGTTTCTCGGGGGGCTGCGCTCGGCGGCGCAGATGGTGTCCTACGAAGTCTCGATCGGCCTGATCATCGTCGGCGTGCTGGTGTCGACGGGATCGCTGAACCTGACGGCCATCGTGCACGCGCAGGAAGGGCGGTTCGGTTTCCTGTCGTGGTACTGGCTGCCGCATCTGCCGATGGTGGTGCTGTTCTTCGTCTCGGCGCTGGCGGAGACGAACCGCCCGCCCTTCGACTTGCCGGAGGCCGAATCCGAACTCGTCGCGGGCTTTCAGGTCGAATACAGCTCGACGCCTTATCTGCTGTTCATGATCGGCGAATACATGTCGATCGTGCTGATGTGCGCGCTGATGGCGATCCTGTTCTTCGGCGGCTGGTTGTCCCCGATCCCGGGTCTGCCGGACGGCGCGCTGTGGATGTTCGCCAAGATCGCGATCCTGTTCTTCATGTTCGCGATGGTGAAGGCGATCGTGCCGCGCTATCGCTACGATCAGCTGATGCGGCTGGGCTGGAAGGTGTTCCTGCCGATGTCGCT
>NZ_DAIQNN010000121.1:0-6611 GCF_036788415.1 Rubrimonas sp.
CACGAACGGCGGTCCATGGAGGTTGGCCGTAAACTTTGCGACCGGCCGTATCCGGAAGGGATGTTCGGGGGAGTGGCCGGGGCGGGGGCCGAGGCGCGAACGGTTGCAGCCGTGGTCGACGGCCGGTCAGGAGCACAGTTCCGGCGGCACCTGTCGCGGCGACGTGCCTGGGGCTCGACGACAAGATGCGCGGGACATCGCCGTTCGAGGGCCGCGGCCTTGCTTGGCTCGTCGTCGCCATTACCGGCCGTTTCATCTGGCCGGGGTAGACGGTTGGACCGAGCCCAAAGCGCCAGGCGGGCAAGCTTGGCACGCGCGCGTGTGTCGTCAGGGTCTTGGTCTGGCCTCGGGACGATGCTGCGGCGCCGCTCGCAGAGCAGCTGCTCCCAGCACATGCGTTCTGTTCCTCGAGCTTGCCGGCTGCATCGCGGACGATGCCGTTGATGGTTCGACGCGGTGGCGACCTCCCTCGCGCCGGTCAGGCCACGGACTTCATGCGCTGTTGAGCCCGCTGTTCCCGTCGTTGCTGTTCGAGCCCCATGCGCACCGATTCCTCCACGAAGTCGATATGTGCGCGAGCGGCCTGCTCGCCTCGTCCTGGGTCGGCCGCCAGTATAGAATCGATAATTTCCAAATGCTGGTCGAGCAACTTGCGCCCTGCGCCATCCATAGACTTTAGGAGATCACGGTTGTAGAATATCCCACGTCGCGTCAGGTCATAGACCGACGCCATCATATGGATCAGCGTCGTGTTATGACTGGCGTCTGCGACGGCGCTGTGAAGGCGGAAGTCTGCGTCGAGCGACGCGTCGGCGTCTTCTTCAGCCCATGAACGCTCCAGCTCTGCGCGTATCTGCGACAGTCGCTCCCTGTCCGTCCGGGTGGCGCGCTCCGCGGCAAGACGGGTGGCGAAGGCTTCCTGCTCCCGGCGATATTCCAGATAGTCGAAGAACGCCTCCCCGTGGCGCGCGTAGAGCGCGAGCATCGCCGGCGACATCGCACGGCCTGTCAGTTCGGCGATGTAGGTGCCATCGCCGTGGCGCACCGTGACGAGGTCGCGGTCTTCGAGGACCTGCAGGGCTTCGCGCAGTTTCGGTCGCGAAACGCCCAGTGCTTCGGCGAGGTCGCGTTCCGAAGGCAACCGCGCGCCATCCTTCAGCACGCCGTCAACGATCATCGACTCGATCTGTTCAACCACGGCTTCGACAACTGAGTCGTGATCGATGGGTTCGAAAACCTCGGTCGCAATCATCGGGCCGTTTCCTCTGCGAGCGAAGCGTCTACGCCGACTCTTGAACATACTTTACCTCCTGGCGCTGCGGTTTCAAGCGCTCGCCCCATGTCCGCCCGGATTGCCGCCGGCTGCCGGCGCCCGGTCATCGAGCGGGACTGCACACGGTCGATGCTGCAGCGCACAAAAGCCTGAAAACAGGCCTCTTCGGCAAGAGGTAAAAAAAATTATTGACTAGCTTGTGTGATTCACATTACAAATCTTTCAACGGGAGCGGCTAACGCCGTGACCCACAAGAGGACGATAGAGCCTCGAGGTCTCTGGGGGGACAGATGGCGATGACGCGACGGAAACGGACGCGCCCGGATAAGAACTCCGGGCTCCACGCTGACCGGGATCGCGGAAAGAATCTCCGCGACACGGTCGCGAGCCCTGGCTGTCGCGATGCGGCGAATAGCGGCAGCCCCCGGCGCAAGTCTCCGTTCGCCTCGCTTCTCCCGTGTCAAGGCGGAAACTGAGCGACCGTCAGCAATGGGACAGGTCCAGCAGGCGGGGCCGGAGTTGCACCTGTCAGCCTGACTTTCGAGGCAAGTCAAAGGCGCGGCGGACTGCGTCCTCGCGACCCCGACGTTGCGTGCGCACAGGAGCTAAGGATCGGCCATGCGGCTCGTCACCCGTCTCTCGCAGTGCAACAATTTCCACGACTTCCGCGCACTCGCGCGGTTGCGCCTGCCTGGCCCCATCTTCAACTACATCGACGGCGGCGCTGACGACGAGACGACCTACCGCGAGAACACCCGCGCCTTCGAACGCTGCGATCTGCTGCCCTCGGTGCTGCGCGGCGTGAAGGACATCGACATGTCCGTCACCGTGATGGGGCAGAAGCTTGCGATGCCCTTCTACTGCTCGCCGACGGCGCTGCAGCGACTGTTCCACCACGAGGGAGAGCGGGCGGTCGCGGCGGCGGCGGAGAAGTACGGCACCATGTTCGGAGTATCCTCGCTTGGCACCGTCAGCCTTGAGGAACTGCGCAGGAAGCACACGAACCCGCAGGTCTACCAGTTCTACTTCCATCGCGACCGGGGCCTGAACCGCGCGATGATGCAACGCGCCAAGGACGCCGGCGTCGAAGTCATGATGCTGACCGTGGACAGCATCACCGGCGGAAACCGCGAGCGCGACCTGCGCACCGGCTTCTCGATCCCGTTCAAGCTCACGATGGGCGGCATGATCCAGTTCGCGATCAAGCCGATGTGGGGCATCAACTACGTCACGCACGAGAAATTCCGTCTCCCGCAGCTTGAGGAGCACGTGGACATGTCCGGCGGGGCCAGTTCGATCGGCGGCTACTTCTCCAACATGCTCGACCCGTCGATGAACTGGGACGACGTGGCCGAGATGGTCGACCAGTGGGGCGGCCAGTTCTGCCTGAAAGGCGTGATGACCGCAGCCGACGCGCGGCGGGCGGCCGAGATCGGCTGCACCGGCGTCGTTCTGTCCAACCATGGCGGCCGCCAGCTCGATGGCTCGCGCACGCCTTTCGACCAGCTCAAGGAGGTGCTCGACGCCGCGGGCGACCGGCTCGACGTGCTCATGGACAGCGGCGTCCAGCGCGGCACGCATGTGCTCAAGGCGCTGTCGCTGGGCGCCAAGGCCGTCGGCCTCGGGCGCTTCTACCTCTATCCTCTCGCCGCCGCCGGTCAGGCCGGCGTCGAGCGCGCGCTGGGGCTGATGCGCGCCGAGATCGAAAGGGGCATGCGCCTGATGGGCGTGACCTCGATCTCTCAGCTGAGCCCCGACAATCTCCGCTTCCGTTGATCGTCATGTCGAACCTTCGCCACAGGCCGCGCGCACCCGGACGGCCCCGGCCGCCAGCCGAAAAGGAGCGGCGCACATGACCGCCATCGTCATCGCCTCCGCCGCCAGCGCGGCCGCTGATCCATTCAGGCGACGCGTCGGATCGGCGCGCGCTCCCCTCCCATCCCGGACGCACCGCCATGTCCAGCCACGCCCCTGACCGCGACAGCTTCCTCGACGCCCTCCGCGCGGCGGTCGGCGCGCGCCATGTGCTGACCTCGGCCGCGCAGACCGAGCGCTGGCGCAAGGGCTGGCGCTCCGGCGGCGGCGAGGCCGAGGCGGTGGTGCGCCCCGGCACGCTGGTCGAGCTGTGGCGGGTGCTGAAGGCCTGCGTCGCCGCCGACCGCATCATGATCATGCAGGCCGCCAACACCGGGCTGACCGAAGGCTCCACCCCCAGCGGCGAATACGACCGGCCCGTCGTGGTCGTGAACACCCTGCGTCTCGACCGCGTGCATCTGCTGGGCGACGGGCGCCAGGTGATCAGCCATGCCGGCGGCACGTTGCACGCGCTCGAGAAGCTGCTGGCCCCGCTCGGCCGCCAGCCCCATTCGGTGATCGGCTCGTCATGCATCGGCGCCTCAGTCGTGGGCGGCGTGTGCAACAATTCCGGCGGCGCGCTGGTGCGCCGCGGCCCGGCCTACACCGAGCTGTCGCTGTTCGCGCAGCTCGGCGCCGACGGGCGGCTGGAGCTGGTCAACCATCTCGGCCTGCGCCTCGGCCAGACCCCGGAGGAGATTCTCGACCGCCTCGAGCGCGGCGCCTTCACCGAGGCCGACATCGACTGGAGCGCGGGCCGCGCCTCGGCCGAGGGCTATGCGGCCAAGGTGCGCGACGTAGACGCTCCCACCCCGGCCCGCTTCAACGCCGACCCTTCGGGCCTTCATGAGGCCTCGGGCTGCGCGGGCAAGCTCGCCGTTTTCGCCGTGCGGCTCGACACCTTCCCCGTCGAGACCGGCGCGAAGGTCTATTATGTCGGAACCAACGATCCGGCGGCGCTGACCGCGCTGCGCCGCAGCCTGCTGACCGAACTGCCGTCGCTGCCGATCAGCGGCGAGTACCTGCACCGCAGGATGTTCGACATCGCGCACCGTTACGGCAAGGACTCGCTGCTGTTCATCCACTGGCTCGGCACCGACTGGCTGCCGTTCATCTTCGCGGCCAAGGGCCGGGTGGACGCCAGCCTCGCCAAGCTGTCCTTCCTGCCGCGCCACCTCAGCGACCGCATCCTGCAGGCGCTGTTCCGCCTCGCGCCCGAGGCGCTGCCCGCGCGCATGCTCGCCTTCCGCGACCGCTACGAGCACCACCTGATCCTGAAGGTCGACGCCGACAGCGCCGCCGCGGCCGAGGCCGCGCTGGACGCGACCGTGGGGCGCGAGGGCTGGTTCGCCTGCGACGCGGCGGAGGCCAAGAAGGCGATGCTGCACCGCTTCGTCGCCGCGGGGGCCGCGGTGCGCTATCAGGCCGTCCATGGCGACGAGGTCGGCGAGATCCTCGCGCTCGACGTGGCCCTGCGCCGCAACGACGAGGACTGGATCGAGACCCTGCCGCCCGAGATCGCCCGCGACGTGGCGGCTAGCCTCTACTACGGGCATTTCCTCTGCCACGTGTTCCACCAGGACTACATCGTGCGGAAAGGGGCCGACGCGTACGCCCTGAAGCAGGCCATGCTGGCCCTGCTCGACCGGCGCGGGGCCGAGTACCCCGCCGAGCACAATGTCGGGCACCTCTACGAGGCCAAGCCCGCCCTGCGCGCCTTCTACGAGGCGCTCGATCCCACCAACAGCTTCAACCCCGGCATCGGCAAGACCTCGAAGCAGCGCGGCCATGGCGGCGCCTGCGGCCATGGCGGACACGCCTGACGCGACACGAAACCCGGCGCAGGACGCGCGCCGACCACGACACGCAAGGGAGACCAGGATGAGCGCTCAAGACGATTTCGACCCTGTTGAGACGCGTGAGTGGCTGGACGCCGTCGAGGACGTCATTGACCGCGACGGGACGGAGCGGGCGCATTATCTGCTGGACCGCGCGGTTGCGGCGGCGCGGTCCCGGGGGGCGGCGCTGCCGTTCGGAGCGACGACGCCCTATCTGAACACGATACCTGCGGACCAGCAGCCCGAGTTTCCGGGCGATCTGGGGCTGGAGTGGCGCATCCGCACGATAAACCGCTGGAACGCCATGGCGACGGTGGTGCGGCGGAACAAGGAGAGCAGCGAGTATGGCGGCCATATCGCCAGCTTCGCGTCCTCGGCGGTGCTCTACGACATCGGCCTGAACCATTTCTGGCGCACGCGGTCCGAGAAGCACGGTGGGGACCTGGTTTTCTTCCAGGGCCACGCCATCCCGGGCATCTACGCGCGCAGCTTCATGGAGGGGCGGATCAGCGCCGAGACGCTGGACATGTTCCGCTCCGAGAGCACGGGCGGCGGTCTGTCGAGCTATCCGCATCCCTGGCTGATGCCGGATTACTGGCAGTTTCCGACCGTCAGCATGGGCCTTGGCCCGCTGATGGCGATCTACCAGGCGCGGTTCATGAAATACATGCACAACCGCGGCCACATCGACATGGCCGACCGCAAGGTCTGGGCCTTCCTCGGCGACGGCGAGATGGACGAGCCGGAGAGCCTGGGCGCGATCGGGCTCGCGGCGCGCGAGGACCTCGACAACCTGATCTTCGTCATCAACTGCAACCTCCAGCGCCTCGACGGCCCTGTCCGGGGCAACGGCAAGATCATCCAGGAGCTGGAGGGCGATTTCCGCGGCGCCGGCTGGAACGTCATCAAGCTGATCTGGGGCTCGGGCTGGGACAAGCTTCTGGAGCGCGACGAGACCGGCCGCCTGCGCCAGCTGATGGACGAGACGGTGGACGGCGACTACCAGACCTTCAAGTCGCGCGACGGGGCCTATATCCGCGAGCATTTCTTCGGGAAATACCCCGAGACGGCGGCGCTGGTCGCGGATTGGACCGACGCCGAGATCTGGGCGCTGCGCCGCGGCGGCCATGACCCGCAGAAGGTCTATGCGGCTTACGACCGCGCGGTGAAGACCAAGGGGCAGCCCACGGTCATCCTGGTCAAGACCGTCAAGGGCTACGGCATGGGGGATGCGGGCGAGGGCCTGAACATCACCCACCAGCAGAAGAAGATGGCGGAGAACCAGCTGCGGGCCTTCCGCGACCGCTTCGACATTCCGGTGGCCGAGGACAAGATCGCCAAGGCGCCATATGTGACGCTGGGTAACGAGCAGCGCGACTACATCCTCGCCCGCCGCGAGGCGCTGGGCGGCCCATTCCCGCGGCGCATCAGCGCCTGCGAGAAGCTCGCCATCCCCGATCTGTCGGCCTTCGAGGCGCTGTTGCAGGACACGGGCGAGCGTGAGATCTCGACCACCATGGCGCTGGTGCGCGCGCTGAACACGCTCTGCCGCGACAAGAGCATCGGCAAATATGTCGTGCCGATCGTGCCCGACGAAAGCCGCACCTTCGGCATGGAGGGGATGTTCCGCCAGCTCGGCATCTACA
>NZ_DAIQNN010000122.1:0-6466 GCF_036788415.1 Rubrimonas sp.
CCGGCGGGGCAGGCGATCACGTCGTGGCGGCGCAGCGGGTATCTGCGCTCGCCGAAGCGCAGTTCGCCCTCGCCGTCGAGGATCAAGAACATCTCCTCCTCAGCGCGGTGGTTGTGGAACGGGCACTGCGCCTTGCCGGGCGGCACGACGGTCAGGTTGTAGCCAAGCTGGCGCGCGCCGATCTTCTCGCCGACGAAGCCGCGCTTCGAGGTGTAGAGGCCGTTCTCCTCCACGTCCTCGAAAACGACGTCGTCGAGGTTCATAAGCGGCTTCGGGGCCGCGCTCATGCCGGCGCGCCCGCGCCGACACGCGCGTCGAGCAGCGTCTCGAACCCGCCGTGGATCATGCGCTTGCCGTCGAACGGCATCGGGTTGCGGTCAGGCGCCATGCGCGGATCGGCCATGATCGCCTTCCAGCCGGCGTCACGTACATCCTTGCCCGGCCACTCGATCCAGCCGACCACTACGGTTTCTCCCGGTTCCAGCGCCACGGCGCGGTGGAAATCGGTGAGCTTGCCCTCGGGCACGTCGTCGCCCCAGGTCTCGACCACGCGCAGCGCGCCGTGGTCGTGGAAGACGGTCGCGGCTTCGCGGGCGTGGCGCAGATAGGCGTCGCGATTGGCGGCGGGCACGGCGAGGACGAAGTTGTCGACGTAGCTCATGGCGGTTCTCCCTTCTGGGTCGGTCGGGCAGGCTCCTGCGCGGCAGTTTGAGGATGCCTCTCGATTGGAACGGAACCGGGGCGGGTCTGCGGCTAAGCGCGTCCCGGCGACGGCTCATGCGACTGCGGCTTCCAGCGCCGCGATGTCGATCTTCCTCATCGTCATCATCGCTGCGAACGCGCGCCCGGCCTTCGCTGGGTCGGCGCCGGTGGTCAGCGCCATCAGCAGCTGCGGCGTGATTTGCCAGCGAAAACCCCAGCGGTCGCTGCACCAGCCGCAGGCGTTCTCGACCCCGCCGCCGTCGACGATGGAGTTCCAGTAGCGGTCGGTCTCGGCCTGATCCTCGGTCAGCACCATGAAGCTGATGGCCTCATTAGGCGCGAAGGCCGGGCCGCCATTGAGCCCGATGAACGGCCGCCCGAGAACGGTGAACTCGACGGTCAATTCGTCGCCTGCGCGACCGCCCGGATAGTCGGCGGGCGCGAGGTTCACCCGTTCGACGCGGCTGTCGGGAAAGGTGGCGGCGTAGAACTCGGCCGCCTTGCGTGCTTCGCCCCGGTCGAACCAGAGGCAGGTTACGAGGCCGGTCACTGGGGACCTCCCTGAGCCACGGATCGCGCCGCCCTGTCGCCCTCGAAGCCCAGCATCCAAGGCGTGCCGTGGCGGTCGGTCACCATGGCGAAGCGCTCCGCCCAGAAGGTCTCGCCGGGAGGCATCTCGACAGCCTGCGCGTTCTCCGCAAGAGCCGCGTAAATGCGGTCGAACTCAGCGCACGAGGGCGGCGCCACATGCACGCGAAAGCCCTGCGGCCGCGCGTACATCTCGTCGGTATTGTCCGACGCCATCACCGTCGCGCCGCCGAGCCTCAGGCTCATGTTCAGCACAAGGTCGTCGCCGCCGGGCATCCGGCTGGCCACGTCCGGCGCGTCGCCGTTGCGGAAGACGTCGCCGACTTCGCCGCCGAGCACCTCGGCGTAGCGGGTCATCGCCTCGAGGCAGTTCCCCTTGAAGAACAGGTAGATGATCGGTTCCATGGTTCGTCCTTGTCGTTACTTGGGACTGTCATGCGCCGTGCCGCGTCGCGTCGGCCTGCGGCGCCTTTCGGTCGTGGCCTGCCCCGAAGCGGAAGCGGTCGGCCGAGATCCCCGCCTGCAGCGCGGCGAAGCCTTCCTTGATGGTCGGCGGCGCGGCAGGGCGGGCGTACATCCGCTCGACGAAACCCAAGAGGTTCGGGTGGTCGCCGAGCAGGTCCTCCTCCGACGCCCAGTCCAGCGTGAACGCGGCGATGAAGTCGGCGACGGTCGGCGAGGCCCCGACAAGGAAAGCGCGCCCCTCCATGTGCTGCTCCAGCGGAGCAAGCATGCGGCGGCAGTCGCGCCTTGCGAGCGGCGGCTCGTCCGCAAGCCGCTCGTGCTCGGGATAGATGAACGCGTGGAGGGCGATGCGCCACAGGGGCTGTTCGATCTCGGTCACCAGAAAGAAAATCCACTGGTGCATAAAGGCGCGCTCGGCCACGTCGCCCGGGATGAACCGTCCGCCCCCGTAGCGCTCGGCCAGATAGAGCGAGATCGCGGCGGATTCCGCCACCACGAGGTCGCCGTCGACGAGGACAGAAACCTTGCCGAACGGGTTGATCGCCAGGAACGGCGGCGCGAGGTGCTCGCCGTTGGAGATGTCGATCGGGACGATCTCGCACGCGAGGTCGAGTTCGTTGAGCAGCCAGAGCGGCCGAACGGCTCGGGTAGGGGGAATGCCGTAGAGTTTCATGTGCGGTCCTTTCCCGGGGCTCGAAGCGTTGTCGGATCGCATGGCCGGCCGCTCACTGCGCCTGCCGCCTGCGCGCCTCGGCGTCGACTCGAAGGCGCTCCTCGCGTTCGCGCAGCTCGGGCGTCAGCGCCGCGCCGAAATCCTCCGCCTCGAAAACTGGGCGGATCTCGATCACGCTGTCGTCGTTGTGGGGATTGGGGCAGCGGTTCACCCAGTCGATCGCCTCCTTCATCGAGGCGACTTCCCACATCCAGTAGCCGGCGATCAGCTCCTTGGTCTCCGCGAAGGGTCCGTCCGTGACGACGCGGCTCTTGCCCGAGAAGGCGACGCGGGCACCCTTCGCGCTTGGGTGCAGACCCTCTCCCGCAAGCAGCACGCCCGCCTTCGCCAGTTCCTCGTTGAACGCGGTCATCGCGGCGAGCAGCGTCTCGCTCGGCATCTCGCCGGCCTCGGAGGCCCTGCTGGCCTTCACCAGAACCATGACTTTCATCGATCCACGCTCCCTCATTCGAACGACGCCGGCGGCGCGCTCGCGTCGCCTTCGCCCCAAGGACGCGCCGCCTGACGCAGATCCGACAGCCGGGCTGAAAAAATTCGCTGGCCGTCAGTGGGCGGCGGAGAGACGGCCGAGCCGGTCGCGGATATGCGCCGCTTCGGCAGGGGACCGGGCGAGCGCGATGGCGCGGTCGAAAGCGACGCGCGCCTCGTCCATTCGGCCGAGCTCTTGAAGGAACGCGCCGCGAGCGCCGTGGAAATAGAAGTATCCCGAAAGCTGGTCTGACAGCGGTTCGATCATGGCGAGCGCCGCGGCGTGCCCGCGCGCCTTCGACGCCGCCACCGCACGGTTGAGCGTGACCACGGGCGACGGCTCCAGCCGCTCCAGTACGGCGTACAGGAACTCGATCCGCGCCCAGTCGGTCAGGTCGGCGCGGGCGGCGCGGGCGTGCTCGGCGGCGATGGCCGCCTGCACTTGGTAGCCGCCGGGCCGGGCATGGCGCGTCGCCGTGTCCACCAACGCCAGACCCTCCGCGATCATCCGCCCGTCCCAGATGGCGCGGTCGTGGTCCTCAAGCAGGATCACGCTGCCGTCGGCGTCGAAGCGCGCCGCGGCGCGGGAATGCTGCAGCAGCATCAGCGCCAGCAGCCCCATGACCTCCGGCTCGGCCGGAAAGAGCCTCAGCAGGAGGCGCCCCAGCCGGATCGCCTCCTCGCAGAGCGGCGCCCGCGCGCCGCTCTCGGCGACGCCGGCGGTGTAGCCCTCGTTGAAGACGAGGTAGATCATGGCGGCGACGGCCGCGAGGCGCTCGGCCCGCTCCATCGGTCCCGGCGTCTCGAAGGCGACGTCAGCGGCCGCGATGCGTCGCTTGGCGCGGGTGATGCGCTGCTCCATCGCCGCCTCGCCGACGAGGAAGGCGCGGGCGATCTGCGCGACCGACAGGCCAGAGACCACGCGCAGCGCCAGCGCCACCTGCTGCGTCGCCGGCATATCGGGATGGCAGCAGATGAACAACAGCCGCAGGATGTCGTCGCGGTAGTCGGCGGCGTCGATCCGTTCGGCCAGCGCGGGCTCGGGATCCTCCAGATCCGAGATCGTCTCCTCGGCCGGCAGGGGCTGCATCCGGCGGTCGCGCCGCATGGCGTCGAGCCGCGCATTCCGCCCGACCATGATCAGCCAGGCGGCGGGATCGCGCGGCGGCCCATTCCTCGGCCAGGCGCGCAGCGCCCGAAGGCACGCCTCCTGAAACGCCTCCTCGGCCGCGTCGAGGTCGCGGAACCAGCGCAAGAGGGCGGCGACCGCCTGCGGTCGGGCCGCGCTCAGAACAGCGGCGAGCCAGGCTCCGTCAGGCTCGTCCGCCGCGCTCACGGCGCCGCGGTCCCTGGCCTGAAGATTCCGATCGGCCTGATTTCGTAGGTCGCGCAAGGGTTCGCATCGGAAAATCCGCGGGCGATGTCGATGACCTCGTCGAGGCTGTCGCAATCGACGACGTAGAAGCCGAGAAGCTGCTCCTTGGTCTCGGCGAAGGGTCCGTCGAGCACCAGCGGCGCGTCGCGATCCCTGCGCAAGGTCGTCGCCGCGCTGGTCGGCAGCAACCGGACCACCGGTCCCAGTTTGCCGGCCTGCGCGACCTTCCCGTGGACGACGGCGAGCCGGGCGAGGACGGCGTCATCCTCCTCCCGGCTCCAGGCGGCGACGACCTTCTCGTCGTGATAGCAGAGGATGGCGTAGCGCATTGTCTGGTCCTTGGGCTTGCAGTGCGAGGACGAACGGGCCGACGCTCTGCCGACAGGGGAGCCGAAATAGTCCTGCGAGGTCGCGCTCGCGGCGCCATGGAGCCTGGCGTCAGGATACCGGGCGGGCCGAGGCTGGTCGAGGCTGCGGGAAGAGCGGCCGGGATCTCCATACGGTCCCGATGGCGCCAGACGTTCGCAACGGCCATCAGGGTGGGCTCCCAACATTATCGACAGAGCCGAATGGGGCGGGAGTAGAGGATGCGCCCGTGTCGCGCCGTCGACGCCGGACGCCATTCCGGGCATCATCCGGTTTGGTGGCCGCTCCCGGAGATCATCCATGAAGGTTCTCGTCACCGGCTCGTCGGGCTGGCTCGGACGCCACCTCGTCCCCATGCTGCGCGACGCCGGCTGGTCGCCGGTCGGGCTCGACGTCGCGCCCGGCGAGCAAACGGACGTCGTGGCCAGCGTCGCCGACCAGAACGCGATCGCGGCGCTGTTCTGCCGGCACGACTTCGACGCGGTGATGCACGGGGGCGCGCTGCACAAACCCGACATTGCGCGCTTCCCGCCGCAGGCCTTCGTGGATGTCAACGTCTCCGGCACGCTGAACCTGCTGCGGGCAGCAACGGCGCGGCCGGGCGCGCGGTTCGTCTTCACGTCGACGACGTCGCTGATGATCAGCCAGGCTATCCGCGACGAGCGGGCGACGAAGGCGGTCTGGCTCGACGAGGACGCCGGTCCGCTCGAGCCCCGCAACATCTACGGCGTGACCAAGCTGGCCGCCGAGGGCCTCTGCCGTCTGCATCATCTTGAACACGGGCTCGCCGTCGTCGTCCTGCGAACGGCACGTTTCTTCCCCGAGGACGACGACACGATCACGGCGCTGAGCGGGCCCAATCTGAAGGCGAACGAGCTTCTGCACCGGCGCGCCACAGTCCAGGACGTCGCCCGCGCCTGCCTCGCGGCGCTTGACCGGGCGCCGCAGATCGGCTTCGGGCTCTACGTCGTGTCCGCGCCGACGCCGTTCACTCGCGACGATCTGGGCGCGCTGAAGGCGGATGCGCCGGCGGTCATCCGCCGTCTCTTCCCCGAGGCCGAGGCGCTGTACCGGCGCGCGGGCTGGCGGCTGCCGCAATCGATCGGGCGCGTCTACAACGGCGGCCGCATTACCCGTCAGCTTGGCTTCGTGTATCGGACGAGCTTCGGCGACATCCTCGAAGCGTTGCGATGCGGAGACCCTGCCCCGATCGACCACGACCCAAACTACGGCTCGCCGATACTGCGCGCCTCTCAAGCGGAGGCGGCGCGGCGATGAGCTCTCAGTTCAGGCCTTTCGCGAGGCGTCGGGCGGACTTCGGTCGATGGCCGTCCGCGCGACCGGCAGCCGTATCCTCAACAGCCGCCGCTCGATGGTCCAGTTTCTGGCGACTGGGGTGCTCGGCACCACGCCGTCCACAAGGGGTGGATGTGCACGGAAGCCAACATTCGCACCGGCGGCGCCTGACGACGGATATGGATCGCATCGCAGTCCGGCTGCTACGTTCGCGTCGCCGAGCCGGCGAGAACCGAAGTACGCGAGCGCACGATGGTCGAGGAGAAACTGGTGCGCCGCGCGTGTTCCGATGATGTGGATGCCCTCGTAGAGATCTTGAACGAGATCATCTCGATCGGTGGCACCACGGCGCACCGCCGCCATTTTGACCGCGAGGGCGTCAGAGCCGCCTTCATCGACGCAGCGCGCCTCATCTGCTGTTTCGTGTGCGTCCAAGGTTCTGGTCCAGTGGGGTTTCAGGCGCTTGAATGGTC
>NZ_DAIQNN010000123.1:0-6465 GCF_036788415.1 Rubrimonas sp.
AGCCAGAGCGCCGACGAGAGCAAGCGCATCTGGCTCGGCCGCAAGTCGGCCTTCGGCGCGATGGGGCAGATCGCCGACTACATGTGCCTCGACGGCACCATCCCGATCTCGACGCTGCCGCATGTGCTGCGCCGCATCGGGGAGATGAGCGAGGACTACGGGCTCGGCGTCGCCAACATCTTCCATGCAGGCGACGGCAACATGCACCCCCTCATTCTGTTCGACGCCAACAAGCCCGGCGATCTGGAGAAATGCGAGGCGTTCGGCGCCGACATCCTCCGGCTCTGCGTGGAAGTGGGCGGCTGCCTGACTGGCGAGCACGGGGTGGGGGTGGAGAAGCGCGACCTGATGGGCGCGCAGTTCACCGCGGCCGACATGGATCTGCAGATGGCGGTCAAGGAGGCGTTCGACCCCGACTGGCTGCTCAACCCCGGCAAGGTGTTCCCGCTCGACGTCGTGGCGCGGCGGCGCGCGCCGAAGGAAGCGGCGTGAGCGTCGCAGCCGAGGCGCTGGCGCCCGCCTCCGAAGCCGAACTGGCGGAGGCGGTCGCCGACGCGGCGCGCGCGCGGCGGACGCTGGAGATCGTCGGCGGCGACACCCGAGCCGGGATCGGCGGGCCGGTCTCGGCGGATGAGCGGCTGACGACCGCGCGGATCGACGCGGTGACGCTTTACGAGCCGGCGGCGCTGACGCTGGTTGCGGGCGCGGGCGCGAAGCTCGCCGACATCGAGGCGATGCTGGCGGCGGAAGGCCAGCGCCTGCCTTTCGAGCCGGTCGACCACCGCGCGCTGATGGGGACGAGCGGCGCGCCGACGCTCGGCGGCATGGTCGCCGCCAACGCCTCGGGGCCTGCGCGGATCGCGCGCGGGGCCTGCCGCGACAGCCTGATCGGGGTGCGCTTTGTGGACGGCGCCGGGCGCGCGATCAAGAGCGGCGGGCGGGTGATGAAGAACGTCACTGGCTACGATCTGGCGAAGATGCTGGCGGGCAGCTGGGGCACGCTCGGCGTTCTGAGCGAAGTGTCCTTCAAGGTGCTGCCGGCGCCGGAGGCCGTGCGGACGCTGATCCTGCGCGGGCTCGACGACAGGGCGGCGGTGCGTGCGCTCTCAGCGGCGCTCGGCTCGCCCTATGACGTGAGCGGCGCGGCGCACGACCCCGCGGAGGGCGGGCGCACGCTGATCCGGGTGGAGGGCTTCGCGCAATCGGCGCAAGAGCGCGCCGAGGCGCTGCGCACGGCGCTGGCGAATTTCGGCGACGCGGAGGTCGTCGATCAGCCGGAGTTGTGGCCCGCGATCCGCGACGTGGAGGCTTTCGCGGGGCGCGCGGGGGCGGTCTGGCGCGTGTCGGTGAAACCCTCGGACGGGCCGGAGCTGGTCGGCGCGCTGACGGCGCAGGGGGTCGCGCAGGCGGCGCTCTACGATTGGGGCGGCGGTCTGGTGTGGCTGCTGACGCAGGCCGAGGGCGATGCGGGCGCGGCGGCGGTGCGCGCCGAGACGGCCTCGCGCGGCGGCCATGCGACGCTGATCCGCGCGCCCGAGGCGATCCGCGCGACAGTTCCGGTCTTTCCGCCCGAGGCCGCCCCGGTGGCGGCGCTGTCGGCGGCGCTGCGAGCCCGCTTCGACCCGCACGGCATCCTCAATCCCGGCCGCATGCGCGCCGCCTGAACACCCCCGGAGACACGCATGCAGACGAATTTCACCGAAGCGCAGCTGCGCGACGCCGCGACCGCGCGCTCCAACGAGGTGCTGCGCACCTGCGTGCATTGCGGGTTCTGCACCGCCACCTGCCCGACCTATCAGCTGCTCGGCGACGAACTCGACGGCCCGCGCGGGCGCATCTACCTGATCAAGGAAATGCTGGAGACGGGCCGCACGCCGGACGCCAAGACCGTGCTGCATGTCGACCGCTGCCTGTCCTGCCTCGCCTGCATGACGACCTGCCCCTCCGGCGTGCATTACATGCATCTGGTCGATCACGCCCGCGAATACATCGAGCGGAACTACAAGCGCCCCCTCCCCGACCGCGCGCTGCGCTGGCTGCTCGCGCGCATCCTGCCCTATCCGACGCGCTTCCGGCTGGCGATCCTCGGCGCCTGGGCGGGGCGGCCCTTCCGCCGCCTTCTGCCTGGCAAGCTGCGCGCGATGCTCGACTTCGCGCCGGCCACCCTGCCGCCGCCGAGCGCCTGGGACGAGCCGCAGACCTTCCCCGCGCAGGGGCCGAAGCGGATGCGGGTCGCCCTGATGACCGGCTGCGCCCAGCGCGCGCTCGACACCGACATCAACGAGGCGACGATCCGGCTGCTGACGCGACATGGCTGCGAGGTGGTGATCGCCGAGGGGATCGGCTGCTGCGGCGCGCTCACCCACCACATGGGCAAGACAGAGATGGCCCACCACGCGGCGGCCAGGAACATCCGCGCCTGGGCGCGCGAGATGGACGGCGCGGGCCTCGACGCGGTGGTGATCAACACCTCGGGCTGCGGCACGACGGTGAAGGATTACGGCCACATGTTCCGCAACGATCCGCTCGCGAAGGACGCCGCGCGGGTGGCTTCGGCGGCGAAGGACGTGACGGAAGTGATGGCGGAGCTCGGCCTCGGCCCGGCGGGCCATGCGCCCGCGCTGCGCGTCGCCTATCACGCCGCCTGTTCGCTCCAGCACGGCCAGAAGATCACGTCGCACCCCAAGGCGCTGCTGCGGGCGGCGGGCTTCGAGGTGGTGGAGCCGGCGGAGGGCCATCTGTGCTGCGGGTCTGCGGGCACCTACAACCTGATGCAGCCCGAGATCTCGGCGCAGCTGAAGGCGCGCAAGGTGGCCAACATCGAGGCGACGCAGCCGCAGGTGGTCGCGGCCGGCAACATCGGCTGCATGATGCAGATCGCTTCGGCCGCCAGCGCGCCGGTCCTTCACACCGCCGAACTTCTCGACTGGGCGACGGGCGGGCCGAAGCCGGCGAAGCTCGCTGGCGCGCGGTGAACGGAGCGCCCGGCCGCCGCGCCGCTCCGTTCGATTGACCGCGCCGCATGGCCGGGTTCGCAGCGATGCTCGCGGCCGTCCTGCTCTTCGCCGCGCCTGCGCAGGCGGACGGCAAGCGCATGCTGGAGGCGGATGAAGCGGGCGAATGGCTGGGGGTGGGGCGGCTCAATATCGCCGGGACCCGCTTCTGCACGGCGACGTTGATCGGCGAGCGCATCGCGCTGACGGCGGCGCATTGCCTCTTTCATCCGCGCACCGGGCGCGCGATCCGCGCCGAGGACATCGTGTTCGTCGCCGGGACCCGGCTTGGCGTCCATGCGGCGGCGCGGCGCGTCGCGCGCACGGTCGTGCCGCGGGGCTACCGCCACGCCGACGCACGCACCCCGGAGGCGATGAGCGCCGATGTCGCCCTCGTCGAATTCGCCGATCCGATCAGCGCGGAGGACGTCACCGCTTTCGAGGTCGGGCCGGAGCAGCCGGGCGAACGCTGGTCGGTCGTCTCCTACGCGAGGGACCGCGCGCATGCGCCCTCGATCGAGGACGACTGCCGCGTCGTCGCGGCGATGGGCGCATTGCGCGCGATCGACTGCGAGGCGACCTTCGGCGCGTCCGGTTCTCCGGTCATCGCGCGGGCCGACGGCGCGCGACGCGTGGTCGGGGTGATCTCGGCGATCGCCCGGCGCGAGGACCAGCCGGTGTCGATCGTCGTCATGATCGCCCCGCATATCGACTCCCTGATCGCCGATCTGCGCGCGCCTCGCCCCTGAGCCGGGCTTGTCGGGGCGGCGCGCTGACGTCAAAGTCGGACGATGACCCTCTCACCGCGCATATCGCTCGGCGTCGCGGCGCTTCTGGTGGCGACGGCGCTGACCGCGCAGGCCGACGAGCCCGTGCGCATCGCCGAGTCGCAAGAGCTGGGCTGGCGCGCCGTGGGGCGGCTCGACGTCGCGGGCGGGCCGTCCTGCACAGCCACGCTGATCTCAGACCGCGTCGCGCTCACGGCGGCCCATTGCGTGATCGATCGGCTGACGGGCGCGCCGCTGCGCCCGGTCCAGATCACCCTGCGCGCCGGTCTGCGCTATGGTCGCGCGGCGGGGGCCCAGCGCGCGCAGACTTTGGCGCTCTGGCCGCGCGACCGGCCCTTCGAAGCCTGCGCCGCCGGGCTCGCCGCCATCGGCTTCTCGGCGCCCTTCGACGCCGACCGCATTGCGGCGTTCGACGTCGGAGGGGACGCGCAGACCCTGTCGCTCGCCGGCTACGGCCCGTGGAGCCCCGGCGCGCCGACGGTGGAAAGCGGCTGCAGCCTGTCGGGCGCGGCGGAGGCCGCGCGCCTGACGGGCTGCGCCGCAGCGCCTGGCGCCGCCCTGATCGCCGAGGCGGCGGGGCGGCGCGCCCTCGTCGCCGTCGTCTCCGCCGATGACCGCTGCGGGCCCGAAGCGGCGCGCGCGCTTCCGGTCGCCCCGCATCTCGCCGATCTGCTCGACGCGCTCGCCACGGCGCCGCGCTGACTGTCGCCCCTCTTGACGGGGCCGCGACCGCTTCCCACCTCTGGCGGCGTCGGACGCCGCCATATGGGTCCGACGCCTGACCCGGTCGGTTCGTCCCTTCGCGGAGAGCCGGCCTCCATATCGCTTCCGATGGAGGATATGCCTATGCGCACTGTCGATCTCACCCCCCTCTACCGCTCCACCGTGGGCTTCGACCGTCTGGCCTCGATGCTCGACAGCGTCCTGAGCCATGACGTCTCGGCCCCGACCTACCCGCCCTACAACATCGAGAAGACGGGCGAGGACGCCTATCGCATCACGCTCGCCGTCGCCGGCTTCGCCGAGGACGAGCTGAGCATCGAGGCGAGGGACGGCGTGCTGACCGTCTCGGGCAAGAAGGCGCCAGTCGAGGAGCAGGGCCGCACCTGGCTGCATCGCGGCATCGCCGAGCGCGCCTTCGAGCGGCGCTTCCAGCTCGCCGACCATGTCCGCCCGACCGGCGCGACGGTCGAGAACGGGTTGCTGCATGTCGAACTGATCCGCGAAGTGCCCGAGGCGCTGAAGCCGCGGCGCATCGAGATCGCCTCGGCCCGGCCCAAGGCGCTCGAAGCCGCCGCCTGACCGGCGCGCTTCGCGCGGGCGACCGGAGGGGACGGCGCCGCCGTCCCCTTTTTCGCGGCGCCGCACCTAATCGGAGCGCCGCGCTCCGATTAAAAAAACGCTCGTTCAAATAGCATGATTGCTTGACGCGGACCGGCGCCAGGCGAAATATCCTTCCAACGAGCGCCGCGCAGACGGCGCCGAAGGGGAAGGATGCGCCGTGACGTCGCCGCCGAGCGACCTGCTGGACACGTTTCCGAAGCTGCTGGACTGGAACGCCGCGCATCGCGGCGCCCGGCCCGCGGCGCGGGAGAAGGCGTTCGGCATCTGGCGCAGCTGGAGCTGGGCCGAGGCGCGCGAGGAAGTGCGGGCCATCGCGCTGGGGTTGCGCGCCCTCGGCGCGCGTCCCGGCGACCGGGTGGCGATCGTCGGCGCCAACACGCCGCAGCTCTACTGGTCGATGGTCGCGGCCCAGAGCGTCGGGGCCGCGCCCGCGCCGATCTATCAGGACGGCGTCGCCGAAGAGATGGCCTATGTGCTCGACCATTGCGAGGCGCGCTTCGCGGTGGTCGAGGATCAGGAGCAGGTGGACAAGCTGCTCTCGATCAAGGACCGCCTGCCGAAGCTCGAGCAGGTCGTCTATGTGGACCGCCGAGGCCTGCGCAATTACGACCACCGCGCGCTGCACCACATCGAGGACCTCAAACGCATGGGGCTGGAGGCGCGCGCGCGCCACGAGCCCGAGATCGAGCGGATCGTCGCGGGGCAGAGCGGCTCGGACGTGTGCGTGATGCTCTACACTTCGGGCACGACCGGGCGGCCAAAGGGCGTGGTCCTGTCAAACGACAACATCCTGCGCACCTCGCGCGCCTCGGCGACGTTCGACGGGCTGCGCGAGACGGATTCGGTGCTGGCCTATCTGCCGATGGCCTGGGTGGGCGACTTCATCTTCTCGATGGGGCAAGCCTATGTGAGCGGCTTCTGCGTCTGCTGCCCCGAAAGCGCCGAGACGATGATGACCGATCTGCGCGAGATCGGCCCGAGCTATTTTTTCGCGCCGCCGCGCATCTTCGAGACGATGCTCACCAATGTGACGATCCGGATGGAGGATGCCGGCGCGCTCAAGCGGCGGATGTTCCATCATTTCATCGAGCACGCGAAGAGGGTCGGGCCGGACCTGCTCGACGGACGACCGGTGGGCTTAGCCGACAAGGTGAAATACGCGCTTGGGAACGCGCTGGTCTATGAGCCGCTCAAGAACGCGCTGGGATTAAGCCGCGTGCGGGTCGGCTACACGGCGGGCGAGGCCATCGGGCCGGAGATCTTCCAGTTCTACCGGGCGCTCGGGGTGAACCTGAAGCAGCTCTACGGCCAGACCGAGGCGAGCGTGTTCATCACCCAGC
>NZ_DAIQNN010000124.1:0-6427 GCF_036788415.1 Rubrimonas sp.
AGCGCGACGAACGCCTTCTGATAGGTCTGGTCGTTGAAGGCGCCGAGGAACTGCACCAGAAACAGCGGAAGGAAGCGCCGCGTGCCCAGCAGCGCGAATTGCGAGGGCCGGCGGGTCACGCCGGGTCGCCCATGGCCGGGGCGGCTGCGGTGGCGGCGATCCGAGAGCGGAACGCCGCGTCGGCGGCGGCGAAGCGCGCTTCCGCCGCGGCGAGGTCGTCGCCGTCGGCATGGGCGCGGATCAGGCGCATGGTCGCGGCCTCGATGCGGTCTTCGATCAGCGCCATGAAGTCGGCCTCGGGAAGGCCGGGGGGGATGGGGTCGAGGAACTCCACCGCGCCGGTGCGCCCGACCCGCTTGCGCCATTCCCGCCGAGGCCAGATCGCGCCGACCGACATCGCGACCGGCGTGACCGTCGCGCCGGTCGCGGAATAGATCCGCCAGACCCCGCTGCGGTACCGCTCGCGCGCGCCGAGCGCCATCAGCGTGCCTTCGGGATAGATCAGCAGCGGGCGGCCCTGCCCGAGCACCCGCTGCGCGCCCGCGACCACCTGCGCGGTGCGCCCCTGCGGCCCCTGATCGACGGCGACGGCGATGTAGTCGAGCCCGCGCAGCAGCGCGCCGACGAAGGGGTAGCGTTCGAGCTCCTGCATCACCACGGCGCCGAACTGCGGAAACAACGAGAACATCATCACCGCGTCGAGTTCGGACTGATGCTTGGCGACGAGCAGGTGCGGGCCGCCGGCGGGCAGACGCTCGCGCCCGAGCACCTCGATCCGCCCGCGCAGGATCAGCCGCACGAGCCCGCGCACCCGCCGCGTCCACCACGCCATGAGCGCGCGCAGCGCATCGCCCGCGCCAAAGTGGGCCACCGGCCAGGCGGCCATCGCGGTCAGGAAAGTCAGGACGTAGAAAGCGACGTTGAACAGGGCGACGCGCATCGGGGTCCGATCAGAAGGGGGCGCATCCCGCCCATTGCGACGCTAGCGTGTCGGTCGGGAGGGATCAAACCCGGAGCGCGCCGCCGCGCGCCTCACGCCTCCGCAGGCCCCTCCGCGGCCTTCGCCACACCGACCAGCGCCGGGCGCAACAGGCGGCCCGAGATGGTGAAGCCCGGCTGCATCACCTCGACGATAGCGCCCGGCTCGGCGCCGGGAACCGGCGCTTCGAACATCGCCTGATGCAGGTTGGGGTCGAACTTCGCGCCTTTCTCCGGCGTCACCGTCTCGATGCGGTGCTTGGCGAAGGCGTTCAGCAATTCGCGCTGCGTCAGTTCCAGCCCCTCGATGAAGGCGGCGTTCTGCGCGCGCAGCGCGTCGTCGGCGGCCTCCATCGCGCGGGCGAGGTTGTCGTGCACGCTCAACAGGTCGCGCGCTAGGCGGGTCCCGCCATAGGCCTCGGCCTCGCGCCGCTCGCGCTCGGCGCGCTTGCGCAGATTCTCGGTGTCGGCGAGCGCGTACATGACGCGCTTCTTCAACTCGTCGCGCTCGGCTTCGACTTCGGCCAGCCGCAAGGCGAGGTCGTCGCCAGGCGTCTCTTCGTGGGCGGCGTCCGCGGCTTCGGCGTCCGGCGCGAATTCGGGCGCGTCGGATGCGGGTTCGGCCTCGGTCGCCACGTCGCGTTTTTCTGCGCTCTGGGTGTTCATGCTCATCCTTTCCGCCGCCCCGCCGACCGGTCGGCCACGATCCGCCCGACGAGGCGCGCGGTGTAGTCGACGATCGGCACGATGCGGCCGTAGTTCAGACGGGTCGGACCGATCACGCCGATCGCCCCCACCAGCTTGCGCTCGGCGTTCATATACGGAGAGATCACGAGAGAGGAACCCGACAGCGAGAAAAGCTTGTTCTCCGCGCCGATGAAGATGCGCACGCCCTCCGCCCCCGCCGCGAGGTCGAGAAGCTGCGCGAGGTCGCGCTTGCGTTCGAGGTCGTCGAAGAGCTGGCGCATCCGGTCGAGGTCGAGCGCGTCCTGCGCGCCGTCGAGCAGGTTGGCGCGGCCGCGCACGATCAGCCGGTCGGGGCCCTCCGAAGCCTCGCCGCTCCAGACCGCGAGGCCGCGCTCGACCATGTCGGCGGCCAGCGCGTCGAGCTCGGCCCGGCGCGCCGCGATCGCCGCCGTCACCGCCTCGGCGGCTTCGGCGAGTGTGCGGCCCTGCAGCGTGGCGTTGAGGAAATTCGCGGCCTCGCGCATCGCCGAGGGCGTCATGCCGGCGGGAGGGGCGAACAGGCGGTTCTCGACGGTGCCGTCCTCGGTGACCAGAACCACCAGCGCCCGGTCCGGGGCGAGGCCCACGAACTCGACATGGCGGATCGCCGATTCGCTCTTCGGCGCGAAGACGAGCGAGGCGCAGTGCGACAGTCCCGACAGCATCGCGCCCGCCTCGTCGAGCACCGCGGCGAGGTCGCCTTCCGCGCCGCCGACGGCGGCGTCGATGGACTGGCGCTCGGCCTCGGAGACGTCGCCGATCTCGAGCAGCCCGTCGACGAACATCCGCAGCCCCAGATGCGTCGGCACGCGGCCCGCGCTGACATGCGGGCTGCCGAGCACGCCCAGCGCCTCGAGGTCCTGCATCACGTTGCGGATCGAGGCGGCGGACAGATTGAGGTCGAGCCGGCGCGACAGCGTGCGCGAGCCGACCGGCTCGCCGGTCTCCAGATAGGTCTCCACGAGCTGGCGGAACACGGCGCGGCTGCGCGCGTTCAGATCGCCCAGCCCCGGCGCGGGGTCGGTCATTGCGTCTCCCTTGTTCATGCCTCCGATTTAGGGCGTCCGCGCCGCAAGTGCGAGCCCGCCCGCGCAGCGCCCGAGGGGCTTCCCTTGCCGACGCCAAAGGGCGCCGCTATAGACCGCGCCAACCCGCGCAGGCCCCCGAGGAGCCCCGATGCCCAAGATCAACGGAAACGAGATCCGTCCCGGCACGATCATCGAGCATGACGGCGGGCTGTGGATCGCCGTCAAGACCGCCCATGTGAAGCCGGGCAAGGGCGGCGCCTTCGCCCAGGTCGAACTGAAGAACGTCCGCGACGGCCGCAAGCTCAACGAGCGCTTCCGCTCGGAAGACAAGGTCGAGCGGGTGCGGCTGGAGCAGAAGGACCAGCAGTTCCTCTATCAGTCCGAGGACATGCTGGTGTTCATGGACAGCGAGACCTATGAGCAGGTCGAGCTTCCGGCGGACATTCTCGGCGACCGCCGCCCCTTTCTGCAGGACGGGATGATGGTGAAGGTCGAGTATTACGACGTCGAGGCGCTGTCGATGCAGTTGCCCGAGAAGGTCACCTGCGAGATTGTCGAGACCGAGCCGGTGGTGAAGGGCCAGACCGCAGCCAACAGCTTCAAGCCGGCGATCCTCGACAACGGCGTGCGCGTGATGGTGCCGCCCTTCGTGGGAACCGGCGAGAAGATCGTCGTCAACACCGAGACGTTCGACTACGTCGAGCGCGCCTGAACGGCATGACCACAGCTTCGCCCAATCTGGCCGTGATGATAGCGGCCGCCCGCAAGGCCGGGCGCCGGCTCGTCCGCGATTTCGGCGAGGTCGAGAATCTTCAGGTCTCGGTCAAGGGCGCGGGCGATTTCGTCTCCAACGCCGACCGCAAGGCCGAGGAGACGATCCGCGCCGAGCTGGAGCACGCCCGCCCGGCCTATGGCTGGCTCGGCGAGGAGACAGGGGCGGCGGCGGCCTCGGACGGGATGAACCGCTGGATCGTCGATCCGCTCGACGGCACCACCAACTTCCTGCACGGCCTGCCGCACTGGGCGATCTCGATCGGGCTCGAGCGCAAGGGCGAGATCGTGGCGGGCGTGGTCTACGACCCGATCAAGGACGAGATGTTCACCGCCGAGAAGGGCGCGGGCGCTTGGATGAACGACCGGCGGCTGCGCGTCTCGGGGCGGCGCGACATGTCGGAGATGATCTTCGCGACCGGCGTGCCCTTCATGAACTCGCCGCATCTGCCGCGCACGCTGAAGGATCTGGCGCATCTGATGCCGCGCTGCGCCGGCGTGCGCCGCTGGGGGGCCGCCGCGCTCGATCTCGCCTATGTCGCCGCCGGGCGTTACGACGGCTATTGGGAGCGCAACCTCAACCCTTGGGACGTCGCCGCCGGCGTGCTGCTGGTGCGCGAGGCGGGCGGCTTCGTCCACGACATCGACGACGAGGCGCGCGATCCGGTGGCGGGGCGCGCCATCGTCGCCGCCAACGCCGAAGTGTATGCGACCTTCCGCGACCTGCTGCGCATCGGCTGACGCCGCCCCTCAGGGCAACCCCAGCCAGTCCGCCGCCGCCGCGCCCGCCCAGCGCCCCGTGGCGATGCAGCCGGTGAGCAGATAGCCGCCGGTCGGCGCTTCCCAGTCGAGCATCTCGCCGGCGGCGAAGACGCCGGGACGGGCGCGCAGCATCAGCCGCTCGTCGAGCGCGTCGAGGCGCAACCCCCCGGCGCTCGAGATCGCCCGCTCCAGCCCCATCGGGGCGTCGAGCCGCAGGGCGAGGCTCTTGATCCGAACCGCGAGCGCGCGCGGCTCGGGCGGGACCGTTCCTTCGGCCTCGCGGAGCAGCGCCGCGGCCAGCGGCGACAGGCCCAGCCGCCGCAGCCGGTTCGCCGTCGACAGGCCGGGGCGCATCGCCGACACCCGCGCCGCCAGCGCGTCGGCCGTCACGTCGGGCTTGAGGTCGACGGTGAGCGCCGCGCTTCCCTCGCGCGCAACCGCGTCGCGCAGGCCCGCGGACAGCGCGTAGATCGCCCCGCCCTCGACGCCCTCGCGCGTGATCGTCGCCTCGCCGCGCAGACGCGTCCCGCCATGAGCGAAGGCCGCGCCCTTGAGCGGCGCGCCGGCGAAGCGGGCGGCGAAGTCGTCGGACCAGCGCCGGCGGAATCCGCAATTGGCCGGGGCGAAGGGCGCGAGCACGTCGCCGTCCAGCGCCTGCGTCCAGAGCCCGTCCGAGCCGAGCCGGGGCCAGCTCGCCCCGCCGCAGGCCAGCACGACGGCGTCCGCGGTCAAGGCCCCGCCGCCCTCCAGCCGCACGTCCCCCGCCCCGTCCCAGCCGAGAAACCGCGTCCCGAGAACGAACGCCGCGCCGAGCGCGTCGAGCCGGGCGCGCCACGCCCGCAGCAAGGGCGAGGCCTTCATCGCGACGGGGAAAACCCTGCCCGAACTGCCGACGAAGGTCTCGACCCCGAGGCCCGCGCACCAGTCGCGCAAGGCCTCCGGCGGAAACGCGCGGATCGCCGGTTCGAGCCTGGGGCGGGCGGCCCCGTAGCGGTCGAGCAGCGTCTCCAGCGGCTCGGAATGCGTCAGGTTCAGCCCGCCGCGCCCCGCCATCAGGAACTTGCGGCCGATGCTGGGCATGCGCTCGATCACCGTGACCCGCGCCCCGCGCCCCACGAGAATCTCGGCGGCGGCGAGCCCGGCCGGCCCCGCGCCGACGATCGCGGCGCGCCGCGCGCCCCGGGTCACGCCGCGTCGAACGTCAGCGGCGCATAGCCCGACGCGGTGAGCAGCCCTTTCTCGACATCTTCGAGAACCAGACAGCTCAGCAGGCCGGTGGCGTAGGCCTTGGTGTCGAGCCCGACCCGATTGGCGCGGATGACCGGCTCCGGCGAGACGGTGTGGCCATGCACGACCACCGCGCCGAAATCGCCCTCGTGGCTCAGGAACGGCTCGCGGATCATCACCAGATCGCCGATCTTCTGCTTCTCGATGCGCACTTTCGGCCGCAGCCCGGCATGGACGAAGAGATAGTCGCCCTGCCGCTCCATGAAGGACAGGCCGCGCAGGAAGGCGAGATGCTCGGGCGGGAGCGCGCTCGCGAAGGCCTTGCGCACCGCCTTGGCCGAGCGCAGGCCCAACCCCGGCGCAAAGGCGTCGACGCCGTAGGAGGCCAGCGCCTCCAGGCCGCCATAGGCGAACCAGTGCTCGGCGGACTTGCCCGGATCCTCGAGGAAGCTCAGCGGGTAGAGGTCGTGATTGCCGCACAGGCAGGCGGCGTCGCCATCCTGCGCGAACTCGATCAGATGCGCGATCACGCCGGCGCTGTCGGGGCCGCGGTCGATGTAGTCGCCGAGATGGATCACCCGGAACGCCCGGCAGGGGCGGCGGACGAGGTCGGCTCCGATGCGGGCGTGCATCTCGCGCAGCAGATCGAGCCGGCCATGCACGTCGCCGATCGCGTAGAGCCTGAGCCCTTCAGGCGCGCGGGCGTCTCGCAGCTGGGGCATCGGGGGCGCTCGAACAACCGGGGAGAAAACCACGCCCCCGGTCGCGTCATGCGGCCGGGGGCGCGGGGGTCGAGGCGTCAGGAAAAAGCGAGGGACGACATCGCCGCCCGGCGCGTTCAGACTCTCAGAGCGCGCCTTCGCGCTGCGCCTTCTTGCGGGCGAGCTTGCGCGCGCGCCGAATCGCTTCGGCCCGCTCGCGCGCCCGCTTCTCAG
>NZ_DAIQNN010000125.1:0-6403 GCF_036788415.1 Rubrimonas sp.
GCCGAGCCCTATCGAAAGCGCCTCGGCGTACAGCCAGGGGTGCGGCTTCATTGGGAGATCGCTGAGCGAGCCGATCGGCGCGTCGGCCGCCGAGGCGCCGCCGCACAGGATCGCGTCGAACTGCTCGGACGGCGCGCCGAGACCAGCCGCGCCAAGCGCCGCGATGAGCGTCGGCCACATCTTCGCCTCGACGCCGGACGTCACAAGCGCGACCGGCAGCCCATGAGCCCGGATCGTCGCCATCAGAGCCTCGAAGCCGGGCAGAAGTCGGGGCGCGTCGCCGGCGAGCCCGCCTGAAGCAAGTTGCGCCAGCGCCTCCCGCGTGAAACGCGCATGCACGGCCCGCGCCGCGTCGAGCCCGATCCCCGGCGCATGGGCCGAGAGCGCCCAGGCAAGATGCGCCCCGACGGAGCGGCCCGACACATAACGTCGCTCGCCCTCGGCGAAGCGAAAGCCCGCGATTCCGGTGACCTCGCCGATCGTCCGCTCGATGACAGCGATCCATAGCGGTTCGCTGTCGATGAGCGTGCCGTCCAGATCGAGACAGACAGCGGTCAGGCGTCCTCGGCACAGCGGGGGCACAGGATAGATCGCGACCGGTCCCGCGCCGGGCGCCACGACGGCCAGAGTGCGGCTCCCGAACGCGATGAACGCGACGCTGTCGTCGGCGAGCGCGGCGATGGCCCGGACCCCGTCCTCGCCCACCCGCCAGCCGAGGCACGCGTCGCGGGCGACAAGGCCCCCCGAGCCGACATCGAGAGCGCCGAGATCAGGAAAATCGACACGCTTCACGCGGCATAGGCCCTGAGCTGCGGGCCGCACGGCAGAACCAGCTTCGGCTCGGCTGGAAGCGGGGCCCCGGACGGCAGATCGATGTCGACCGCCTGTCCGGCCACGGTCGCATGCAGCGTGCGATAGGCGCCGTGATAGGAGGCGTGAAGCACGTGGACCGAGAGAGCATCGTCGCCTTCGGCGCAGAGGCCAAGCGCATCGGGACGAACGCCCGCGACGGCTTCATGCGCTCCGGGCGCGAGGTCCGCGGCGGCGACCCCTGTCAGGCGTCGCCCCAACACCTCGATCTCCACCGCCACCCCGGAGCGGCCGACGATCCGCGCCGGCAGGAAGTTGGTGCGCCCGACGAAGCCGGCGGCGAAGCGGCTCTCGGGGCGTTCGTAGAGGTCCTCCGGCGCGCCGGCCTGCACGATGCGTCCCTCGCGCATCAGCGCCACCCGGTCGGCCATCGCCATCGCCTCGTCCTGGTCGTGGGTGACCAGCAGCACGGTCAGGCCGAGCGCGGTCTGCAGCCGCCGGATCTCGGTCTGCGTCTGCGCCCTCAGCCCTGCGTCGAGGTTCGACATGGGCTCGTCGAGCAGCAGCACCTTCGGCTCCAGCGCCAGCGCGCGGGCCAGCGCAACCCGCTGGCGCTGGCCGCCCGACAGCGCGTCGGGCCGGCGCCCGCCGAAGCCAGCGAGACCGACCATCTCCAGCACCCTGTCGGTCCGGCGCCGGCGTTCGGCCGACGTCATGCCCTTCAGTCGCAACCCGAAGCCGATGTTCTGCGCCACGGTCATGTGCGGCCACAGCGCGTAGGACTGGAACACCATGGCGCTCGGCCGGGCCTCCGGCGGAACCCTGGTCACGTCGACGCCGCCGAAGCGGACGGTCCCGCCCGTGATCGGCGCGAAGCCGGCGACGGCGCGCAGCGCCGAGCTCTTGCCGCAGCCCGAGGGGCCCAGCAGCGCGGTCAGTCGGCCCGACGGCGCATCGCAGTCGATCGCGTCCAGCGCCAGCGTCGCGCCGAAGCGGACCGTGACGGCCTCCAGCGCCACCGTCGTCATCCGGCGTGGCCCTGGCTCGCGCCGAGGTCGGTCAGCCGCACGACGCGCAGGATCAGCGCGATCAGGACGACGGAGGGGGCGAGCAGCAGCACCGACGCTGCGGCGGCGGGCTCGATGTAGCCCTGCTGCAGCGTCGAGTAGAGCCGCAGCGGCAGCGTGGTGTACTCGACCCCGCTGATCAGGAACGTGATCGCGAACTCGTCCAGCGAGTAGATGAAGGCCAGCAGCGCGCCGGCGATCAGCCCCGGCCGCGCCAGCGGCAGCGTGACGAACAGGAACGTCGCCGTTGTGCCGGCCCCGGCGTCGCGCGCGGCCTCCTCCAGCGCCGGGTCGATCGCGCGAAACGCCGATGCCGCCGTCCAGATCATCAGCGGCAGCGCGCCCACCAGGTGCGCCGCGACGATGCCGACGAAGGTGTCGGTCAGCCCCGCGCGCAGGAACACCACCGCGGTTCCGACCCCGACGACGATCACGGGCGTCGCGGTCTTCGCCAGGAACATGAGTTCCACGACCCTGCGCCCGGGCACGGGCAGCCGGGCCAGCGCATAGCCTGCCGGCGCGCCGATGACGACCGCGACGAGGCTGGTGACGGCCGCGATGCGCAGGCTGAGCCCCAGCGCCGGCAGCGCGCTCTCATAGCGGATGATGTACGCGTACCAGTCCAGCGTCAGCGCCGCGGGGAAGACCGTGTTCATCTCCCATCGCGCGCTGACCGAGTAGAGGACGAGGACAAGCGTCGGCGTCAGCACCACGACTGCTAGGGCCGCGAGCCCCGCAAGCGCGGCGAGGCCGCCCCTAGCAGTCGTCATGGGCCCGGCGGCGCGTCAGCCGGATCGTGATCGCCAGCACGCCGAGCGTGGCGACCGTCAGCACGAGGCCGAGCGCGCTGGCGAGGTCCCAGCGGCCAAGCCCGAAGGCCTCGTAGTAGATGCCCATGGGGATCGTCGTCGGAGACTTGCCGGCGTAGACGACCAGCGTGATCGAGAACTGCGCCGCCGCCATGATGAAGACCAGCGCGCCGCCCGAGATCATCGCCGGGTAGAGTTGCGGCGCGGTGATCGCCGCGAACCGTCGCCACGGACCGGCGCCGGCGTCCTGCGCCGCCTCTACGAGGCTGCGGTCCAGCCCCTCCAGCGCCGCGGCGATGGTGAGCGTCGCCACCGGCAGGAACTTCCAAGAAAGCGCGATGACGAGCGCGAATGCCCCGCCAGAGAAGCCGCTCAACGCTCCGGGCAGTCCGACGTGCGCCAGCGCCGCGGAGAGCGGTCCCCCGGGCAGCAGCGTCAGCCAGATGGCGTAGGCCGCCACGATGTGCGGCACGATCAGGGGGACCAGCACCAGCATCTCGCCAAGCCGTCGCAGTCGGATCGGCAGCGCGTGGAGCAGCGCCGCCACGGCCAGCCCTGCGCCGACGCAAAGCAGCGCCGCGGCGGCCGCCGTCGCGAGGGTGAACCAGAGATCGGCGAGGTAGGCGCCCGAGAGCGATTGCGCGAAGCGGTCGAACGTCGGCGCGCCGTTCGAGACCGCCGCGAGCTCGACCGCCGTGCCCATCGGCAGCAGGAACAGCACCGCGAACAGCGCGAGGGCGGGGGCGGTCATCGCCGCCCCCGCGGCGAGGCGCACCCGGCCGCCGAGCCGGACCGGGCGCGCGGCGGCGGCGATCGTCGCCGTCACCGACCGAGCACCTCGCGGCTCCACCCGTCGGCCAGTTGCGCGATGGCCTCGATGGCGACGTCGCTGTTGAAAGCCGGGAAGGTCTTCTCGCGGATCGTCTCGTAGGGGAAGCCGAAGGCGTCGTCGGGGATGTCGGCCCATACTTCGGGCGCGACGCTGGCGGGGATCTGCCGCTGCGCCTGGCCGAGGCTCGCCTGGATGGCGGGGGAGACCGCGTAGTCCACAAACAGCTGCGCCGCGAGCGGATGCGCCGCGCCCGACGGGATCGCCAGCGGCGTGTTGCGCACCGGCAGGCCGCTGTCGATCAGGTAGTTCCGCATCGTCGGCATCTGGAGCGACTCCCGGGCGAACAGCCCCCAGTCGTTCCAGAACGCCATCAGGTCGATCTCGCCGCGGCGCATGAGCTCCAGCGCCTGCTCGCCGGCGTTCGGCTGGGCGTGGACATGGGGCTGCAGGGCGCGCAGGAACTCCCAGCCCGGGCCCCAGCTGGCGGGATCGGTCTCGTCGCCGAAGCGCCGCATCACGGCGAGCAGGAACATCGCGCCCGACCCGATACCCGACGACGACCGCGGGTCCTCGTAGGTGAAGCGGCCCGGATGGGCCTGCGCCCACGGCAGCAGCGCATCGAGGTCGCCCGGCGGCTTCGGCAGGCGCGCCTCGTCGTGGAAGAACGAGATCGTCGGCTGGAACAGCGGCGCCGCGAACAACTGGCCGTCATGGGTGAAGGTCGCGCGGCCGGGCTCGTTGAGCGACAGCAGGTTG
Source organism: Rubrimonas sp. (assembly GCF_036788415.1). Lineage (NCBI taxonomy): Bacteria > Pseudomonadati > Pseudomonadota > Alphaproteobacteria > Rhodobacterales > Paracoccaceae > Rubrimonas > Rubrimonas sp. The sequence continues at coordinate 4,275 of NZ_DAIQNN010000125.1, forward strand.
GGCATCGGCCCGTCGGGGTCTGTCGGCATCGCCTCGAGCCATCCCGCGCGGATGGCGCGCAGCGTGCGCGCGTCAGGGGCGACGCGCACCACGTCGATGGGAAAGGGGCGCCGCGCCCCGGCGGCGTGGTGCGCCTCGATCCGCTGCCAGAGCGCCGCGTCGCCGCCGCCGGTCGAGAGCTGGCCGATCTGGAGGTCGACGCCGTAGCTCTCCTTCACGTGTCGCTCGAAGCCGGCGACGACGGTGTCGGCGATCCAGCGCCGGAAATTGGACCCCGCCGGCCAGTAGACGAGAAGCTGCGCGCCCTCTTCGGTCAACCGCGCGGCGACGTCTTCGGGGTTCGCGGCCCGCAGGGCCGCCGGCAGGCCGGCCGCCGCGGCGGCGCAGAGCATCATCGAACGTCGGGTGATCGGCATGGGAGAACCCTTTCAGGCTTGCAGGAGCTGGAGGTCCCACCGCCCCATCGCCTCCGCCGCATCCGCGGACAGGGCGTCGGTCACAACGGTGGTGAGAGCGTCGAGGGGCGCGATGACCGCCGCCGCCTCTGCGCCGAACTTGCTGCTGTCGGCGACAAGGATCACCCGCGAGGCGCGCGCGATCGCCGCGCGCTGCACGGCGGCCTCGGCCGGGCTGGGCGTGCTGACGAGGCCGCGGCGCAGATCGACCGCATTGCAGCCGATGATCGCGGAAGAGAAGCAGTAGCGCGCCATCGCCGCCACCGCCTCGGCCCCGACATGCGACAGGTTCTCGGGGCGGAAGGCGCCTCCAACGACCTCGAGCCGGTCGCGCAGCGCCGCGGGCAGGGCCAGATACAGCGGCGCGGAGTTCGTGATGATGCGGGCCGGGCCGGGCTGGCCGAGGCAGCGCGCGACGGCGGCCGCGGTCGTGCCGGCGTCGAGGAAGATCGTCTCGTCCTTGCCGATGAGTTCGGCGCAGCGCTTGCCGATGCGCGCCTTCTGCGCAGCGTTCACCGTCTCGCGCATGGCGAAGGCCGGGTCCGCCTCGCGGTCCGTGCGCGCGATGGCGCCGCCGTGGGTCCGTCGCACCGCGCCAAGCGCCTCGAGGTCGTCGAGGTCCCGTCGCGCCGTCGCTGGCGAGATGCCGAAGCGCGCGACGAGTTCGGTCACCGTGACGCGCCCCTGACCCTGGATCAGGTCGAGAACCTGGCGCTGCCGCTCGGGCGCGAAGTGTCCGATGTCGTTCATGACGCCCTCCTACGCCCTCTCGGCGACAGGTTGATGACGTTTCGCGATGGTCTATGATGATTCATGATTGAAAATGGAGAATGCCGTGCTGATCGTCCAGTTGTCGGACCTGCACGTGACCGCCGCCGGTCATCGCTATGCGGAGGCGGTGGACACCAATACGGCGACGCGGATAGCCGTCGCGCGGATATGCGATCTCGCCCCGGCGCCCGACGTGCTACTGCTGACGGGAGACGTCGCCGCCGACGGCCGCGATGTGGAGTACGCCTGTGCAGCGGCCATCCTCGCGCCGCTCGAAGGCGTGCCGAGGCTGGTCCTGCCAGGCAACCATGATGCGCCCGATCGGCTTCTGCGCGCGCTGCCCTCGACGCTCGGGCACGAGCCGGGTCCGCGCCTCCATGACGCCGTCTCGGTCGTCGACGGCGCCACGATCGTCGCGCTCGACACGGCGCGGCCCCCGTCGCCGCATGGCGTGCTGGACCCGGCCCAGCTTCGTTGGCTCGAGACGGTCCTGTGCCGCACCCGCACCCCCACGGTGATCGCGCTGCACCATCCTCCGTTCCTGACGGGGATGTCCGCCATGGATGACGTCGGCTTGCGCGACGGCGGCGAGGCTTTGTCAGGGATCGTTTCGTCGCGTGACGACGTGCTCGTGGTCTGCGGTCATGTTCATCGCGTGATCCACACGAGCATCGGGGCCGCGCGCGCGGTATCCGCCCCCGCCGCAGGATTTCAGACATGGCTCGACTTCGTCGACGGGAGCCCGGCGCGACTGTCGCGTGAGGACGGCGGGTTCCTGCTCCACCGGCTCGCCTCTGGGGGATGTTTCACCACGCACGCCGTGCAGACGGCCGTTTCTGGCCACCAGCCCTATCCCTGATCGCCAACGCGCGTTGTCCTGCACTCACTTCCGATACAGGGCGA